>NZ_JAQFJL010000015.1:0-58591 GCF_030440045.1 Streptococcus sp. SP8
CCCACCTCCGCACAGTTGAGTAGGGCTGTAAAAGCTGATGAAATCAGCGTAGTAGAGCCCACTCAACCACTGCGTCTTGCTCGACAATCCAAAAATAATTGAGAGGCTAGGACTTTTGTCCCAGCCTACTTCTTCACATATTGTTCAACTGGATAATCTGCTGGATCTAAGCGCAGGTTTCCTCCTACCACGAGTTGGGATAGGTGCCACCCAATGAGGGGACCAGTTGTGAGGCCAGACGAACCAAGTCCACTGGCGACATAGAGGCCTACTTGATCAGGAACAGCTCCCCAAAATGGTGAAAAGTCACTGGTGTAGGCACGGGTTCCCACGCGCTCCCCGATAACTTCGGCTTGAGCGAGTTCTGGATAGTAGGCCAAGGCTTCTGTTTCCATCTGATTCAGCAAAGCCTGATCCACCGTCAGGTCAAAGCCCATCTCATTCTCATGAGTGGCTCCCATACTGATCTTGCCCTTCTGAAAGGGAATGATATCCAGCTCTCCTTCCGGCATGACCACTGGATAATCAGCAATATCTCGGTCTAGCTGATAATCCCTCAACTGTCCTTTTTGAGGACGGACATCAACTTGGTAGCCAAGTGGCTCGAGCATTTGACCCAACCAGGCTCCTGTTGCCAGGATGACTTTGTCATAGCTTTCTCCTGCTATCTGAAAACCATCCTCTGTAATAGCCAAAGCAACCTCTTCCTTAATCAGTCTTGCGCCACTGGCTTCAAGGAGAGTTTCCGTTAGAAGGGCTCCCTCTACATGGGCCCCACCTGAGGCATAAAGGAGCTGTTCAAAGCCTTGTAGACCTGGGAATTGTTGGCACACTTCTTCTTTGTTTAAAATCGCTAAGTCTCCGATCAAGGGAGATTCTTCCCGACGACTCAGCGCCAACTGATAGAGTTCGTCTAATTTTTCTTCCTTTTTCTTGAGGAGATAGACGCCGGTCTGCTGGTAAAAATCTGTATTAATTCCGTCCTTGGCCAGGTCTTCTACCAATTCTTGGTAGAAATCAGCCCCCAGACGAGCCAGGCGATACCAAGCCTTATTACGCCGTTTGGAAAACCAAGGGCTAATAATGCCTGCCGCCGCCTTGGTTGCTTGGCCGACTCCATGGTCATAGACAGTCACATCCACTTGTGCTTCTTTGGATAAATAATAGGCTGCAGTGGATCCCACGATCCCTGCACCAATAATGGCAACTTTCATCATGACCCCTTAGATATGGTAAAAAGGATTGGTGCTGGCTTGACTGCCAATCACTTCAATCTCCCAGGCTTCCTCAGCCTTCCACTGATTGAGCTTTTCTACTAGTTTTGACACAAAGAGAACCTCGATATGGTGCCCGGGATCTAAGGCCAAGAGGCCATCGCTCAGCATGTCCTGAGCCGTGTGGTAGTAGATATCTCCTGTGATATAAACATCTGCTCCCTTGGCGAGAGCATCCTTGTAAAAGGACTGGCCACTTCCTCCACAGATTGCGACATGCTTGATAACCCGATCCAAATCCGCCTGATCATAACTGACTAGGCGCAAAGCATCTAAGCCAAAGGTTTCTTTAACCTTGCTAGTCAACTGTCCAAAGGTTTGAGTAGCTACCCGACCGATGCGACCAATTCCGAGCCCTTCTCCCGTCATACTGAGGGGTTCTGTATCTTCAATGTCCAAGAGCTGGCAGAACCAATCGTTGAGACCATCTGGAACAATGTCAATATTGGTATGGCTGACGTAGACTGCGATATCATGCTTGATCAAATTGATATAGATCTGATTTTGAGCCCGATCAGCTACCAAATCCTTGATGGGACGGAAAATCGGCGCGTGCTTGACGATGATCAAGTCCACCCCATGAGCGATAGCTTCCGCCACCGTCTGCTCGCGGATATCTAAGGCCACCATGACCTTATGGATGTCTTTTTGCAAAGTGCCGACCTGTAGCCCACGGACATCTCCGTCCATGGATAGTTCCTGAGGACAGTAGGCTTCATAGCGTTTGATGACTTCACTTGCTAACATGTAGAACCTCCTTGATTTGTGAGATGCGCTCTTCTAACGATGCTCTGGCCGATTGATTTTCAGCTGGGACCTGCTCCAAGGCAAAGGCTAATTTCTCTACTTCCTTGGACCACTTTTGGACAAAGGCTGGAGCTTGTTCCCGCATCAAATAGGGACCAAAACGCAGTTCCTTGGCTGTCAACTCTTGAGAACCCTGTTCCACCACGAGGATCTCATAGAACTTCTCATTTTCTTCCAAGATCGCTTCATCAACAATGTGGAAATCATGGTCGACTAACCAAGCCCGCAGTTCATCTTCACGATTATTGGGCTGTAGGACCAAGCGAGAGACATTGGCTAATTTCTCAAGACCTGCGGCTAGGATGTCTGCAATCAAGCGTCCTCCCATACCAGCAATGGTGATACAGGAAATGCCGTCTGCTGGTTCAAAGGCAGCCAAACCATTGGCCAGGCGGACCTCAATCTTGTCCTCTAAACCATTATCGGCGACATTTTGGAGGGCAGATTGATAAGGCCCCTCTACCACTTCACCAGCAATAGCAGCCTCAATCTTGCCTTCTTGTAAGAGGGCGATTGGCAGATAAGCATGGTCACTCCCCACGTCCAACAGACGAGCTCCAGCTGGGACGAAGCTAGCCACCAAGTCCAATCGATTTGATAATTTTGTAAATTCCATGTGCTACTTTCTATACTTTTATTCCACCCTTTAGTATACCATGTTTGCACCATTAAAAAAAGGCGCAACGGCGCCTTGTCTATTATGGAAAGGTATTACTTTAGACTTTCCTTAGGTGAGTCCGGACGTCAGCGAACTTCTTCAAAGTTCCATGACTAAGTTTTGAGTCTAATGTCTCAAAACTTCCGGGCACATGAAACTTATACGTTTCATGTGCTATACTCACGGCGGAAACTCTCGCTATCATCCTCAACAAGCCGATATTAGACTTTAGTCAATTTCCTTATAGTCTACTTCCAAGCCTCGTTGCACTGCTGGGCGATTGGCAATTTTCTCTGTCCAAGCTTGCAGATGCTTATATTCCTTCACATCTAAGAAAATTCCTGCACGGTCCCAGACCTTGTCTTGGGCTAGACGGCCATACCAAGACCAGATGGCGATATCTGCAATGGTATAGTCATCTCCTGCGATATAAGGTTTAGTGGCCAGTTCCTTGTCCAGTAGGTCCAATTGACGTTTGGCTTCCATGGCAAAGCGGTTGATGGCATACTCGATTTTCTCCGGCGCATAGTGGAAGAAATGACCAAAGCCTCCCCCTAGAAAAGGTGCTGCACCCGTCTGCCAGAAGAGCCAGTTGAGCACTTCTGTCCGTTTAGCCCGATCAGTCGGGATTAATTTGCCAAATTTCTCGGCTAGATACAGGAGGATATTAGCTGATTCAAAGACACGAATGTCTTGATCGCCTGATTGATCTAACATGGCCGGAATTTTCGAGTTAGGATTGATGGCTACAAAGTCACTACCAAACTGATCTCCCTCACCAATCTTGATCCGATAAGCGTCATAGCCTGCATCCACTCCCAACTCTTTGAGTTCCTCCAGCATAATGGTAGCCTTGATTCCATTGGGTGTTGGAAGGGTATAGAGTTGGAAAGGTTGATCCCCTTTTGGAAGGGTTTGTTCAAAGCGGGCACCTGCTGTGGGTTGGTTCAAGCCACCCCAAGCTCCTCCCATTTGGCTCGGTGCTTTCCATACTTCTGATAATTGATAGTCTGACATCTTTTTTCTCCTTTATTTCGCTACTCCTAGCATATCAAATATCGGCCTCCCTTTCAAAGATCTGCTACGCGAAGGCTACTTGACTTTTTTTGCCAAAATGATAGTATAGAAAAAATACAATTTTAAGGAGAAAACCATGTCCACGATCGATTTTCATAGTTTGGCAAAGACAGAACTTCACTGTCACTTAGACGGTTCCTTATCGCTTCCAATCATTCGCCAGTTGGCAGCTATGGCCCATATTGACCTACCTGCTAGCGATGAGGAGCTCAAGCACCATGTCACTGCGCCTGCCCACTGTGAGAATCTTTTGGACTATTTGGAGGCATTTAACTACATTCGGCCCCTCCTTCAAACTAAGGAAGCCTTGACGCTTGCTGCTTACGATGTGGCCAAGCAAGCTGCTCTGGAAAATGTCGTCTACATCGAAGTCCGTTTTGCACCAGAATTGTCCATAGATCAAGGACTCACTGTTCCAGAAACTATCGATGCTGTCTGTGAAGGACTGCGCCAAGCCCAGGAGGAATTTGGCATTGTCGCGAAAGCCCTCGTCTGCGGCATGCGCCAGTCGGATCAAGAACTCACCTCTCGCATCCTGGCAGAAGCCAACCAAGTTAGTGATCAAGATTTTGTCGGTTTTGACTTTGCTGGAGATGAGCACAACTACTCTCCAGAAGATATTCGACCTCTAATCGAGCAAGTCAAAAGTTACCATCGGCCCATGACGCTTCACGCAGGTGAGTGTCATTGCCCACACTTTGTTGCCCAATCGATTGCATTTGGCATCAAACGCAATGGCCACGTGACGGCTCTATCTCATGAACCAGCCTTACTCCAATCCTTTATTGAAAATGGGGTTACTGGTGAACTCTGCTTGACCAGCAACTTACAGACAAAAGCAGCGCCGACTTTAGAGGATTTCCCTTATTTGAAAATGAAGGAAGCAGGTGCTCGAATCAGTATCAATACCGATAACCGGACTGTATCTGATACCGACCTCACCAAGGAATACGCCCTCTACCATCAGCATTTCCAAACCAAGGAAACTGACTTTTACCAGCACAATGTCGATGCCATCCAGGCTTCCTTTGCTAGTGAGGAGGAAAAACAAGAACTCCTTAGCAAACTAAAAAAAGCCTACGCGGACTATCTATAAACGGATTAGCTTACATTTGATTAAGCAATCGTTTTAGATTGAAGACAGTAACTTATTAGAAACTTTCCTTAGGTGAGTACGGACGTCTGCGAACTTCTCCGAAGTTCCAAGACTTAGTTTTGAACCTAAAGTTTCAAAACTCCCGGGTACTTGAAACAATAGTGTTTCAAGTACCATTCTCACAGCGGAAAGTTCCAATACATCCTAATATTGCTCTAAAATCCTCATATTTCTTCTATCTTCGCGAAATTATGCAGGTTATTTCATTCAAAAGAAGTTTGTCTACATTCAAAAACTAGCACTTTTATAAAGTGCTAGTTTTTTTAATCTTTCCACAAATCCATGGCCTTCAAGAAATCGTCTGAAACTGTCACATTGCGTGGGTTGGCTTGTTCGCGTTCTTGTAGTTTCGCCTCTACTTGGGCTAGACTGTTGATGCCTTCACTGCGCCAGTTGCGTAAAATGGCTTGGATATATTTCCAGTGAGGCTTGCCGTTAAAGACAGCTTCTCGTAATGCTGCCTTGATCACATCTGGATCTGTCTGATCCTCGCGCACAGTCTTGGTCAGGTCTTCAATCTCAAAAGGTGTCAAGAGTCGTCCCAGTTCTTGTTGGAAGGTTTCCACCAAATCCTTGATGACATTTCCCTTAGCGGGCGCGCTCTGTGCCTTCCCTTGTAATTGGGATTCTAAAATCTCATCCAAGCGCTCCAGGGCAATGGTCGCATCAAAGATGGCTTCAATCTCGCCATTGAGCTCAATGGTCCGGTACTGAAGGAGTCCCTTGGTGGTCAGATTGGACATAATCCGATTGACCTCTGTCACCGTTTTTCCTAGATGACTAGCAATCTGATTGGGAGTTAAGGCCTCTTGGCCAGTCGTATTTTGAAGGAAGAAAAACTGCCAAACCAAGTAATCATCTGCTTGGTCAAACAATTCATGATAATGAAAAAGCAAGGCACTTGGAAGAACCAAGTTGCCATACTTAAATGCTTGTGAATATGTCATAATTCCCCTTTATAGGTAACCATAAAATGAAATATCTTTTTCCAATTCTTCCAAGCGGTAAGGTGTTTCTTGATAAACCGCATAGTTGATCCAATTACTAAAGAAAGTCGTCGCAGCTAGATTCCAACGAATGCGAGGCTCTGTATTAGCGTCATCCCCATCAAAGTAATTCTTGGGAACATCTGGATCCAAGCCCGCCTTGACATCTCGGTGGTATTCTTTTGCCAGCGTATCGCGATCATATTCCAGATGGCCAAAGCTATAGACCTCACGCATGTCTGGACTAGCAATGATGGAAAGCCCAACTTCATTTCCCTGAGCGATCACTTGAAGATTGCTCTTTTCAAGGACTTCCTTCAAAGGAATATCTGTATAGCGAGAATGAGGGGCAAGGAAGCGATCGTCAAATCCTCTCATGAGCAGACTATCGGGACGCACCACTGCTTGGTCATAGATGCCCGATAGCTTGTCACAGAGCTCTACTTTTTGAATTCCGTAACGGTGGTACAGTCCAGCCTGGGCTCCCCAACAGAGGTGCAGGGTAGAAAAAACATGACGCTTGGCCCATTCAAAGACCTGGGTCAACTCTTCCCAGTAGTCCACTTCCTCAAAGTCCATCTTTTCGACAGGCGCCCCCGTCACAATCAAGCCGTCATAGTAATTATCCTTGATATCCTCAAAAGTCTTGTAAAAACTCTCCATATGCTCGGCCGCTGTATTTTTAGACTTATGGCTCGCCATATAGAGGAAATCTACATTGATCTGCAAGGGCGTATTGGCCAGGAGGCGTAGCAGTTGAGTCTCAGTTGCTTCCTTAGTCGGCATGAGATTCAAAATCAGAACATTTATAGGACGAATATCCTGGTGAGTTGCTCGAACATCATCCATGACAAAAATATTTTCTGAACGAAGGATATCGACTGCTGGTAATTTTTTATCTAGAGTAATTGGCATAAAAAGCTCCCATCGTGCAAGTTCTTAACTAACATTATATGATAGGAGCTTATAGTTTTCAATTATGGTTTTTCTGTAGCCAGTTATAGTATTAGACTATATTAGTAATGCATCAAGACTTTGTAGTCGTAATCGCCGATCGCTTCGCGACCTTTCAATTCATCCAACTCGATCAAGAAGGCACACCCTGCAACGACGCCACCGAGTTTTTCGATCATTTCGATGGTTGCTTTAACGGTACCACCCGTAGCCAAAAGGTCATCAACGATGAGGACGCGTTGGCCTGGTTTGATGGCATCTGCGTGCATACAGAGGGTATCAACGCCGTATTCTTTTTCGTAGTCAGCAGAGATGACTTCACGTGGCAATTTACCAGGCTTACGGACAGGCGCAAATCCAATTCCCAACTCAAAAGCGACCGGACATCCAACGATGAAACCACGCGCTTCAGGACCAACGATCATATCGATTTTCTTATCTGTCGCGTATTGAACGATTTCACGAATCGCATAACTATAAGCATTGCCATCTGCCATCAAAGGGCTGATATCACGGAAGGTAATTCCTTCTTGTGGATAGTTTTCAATGCTTGCAATGTAATCTTTTAAATTCATGGTTAACTTTCTTTCATAAAAATTTTTTTACATTCCATTATATCATGAATTCTACTAACTTGCATCATTTTTTGCCAAATCATTTTCCCAAGCTCCCGCGTCAAAAGCAAAAATCCCACATCCGAAAAATGATGTGGGATTGAATTCCAAAAAAACTTACTATTCTTCTATGAATTTATTGTACTCGATTTTCATATCTCCCAAGTTTTTCAGGGAATATCGGGAGCTTCCATTTTTGAACCAGGTACCAAGGATGTATTGTTCAGCGACTTTCTTACTTTGGTCTCGAAGCCAAGCACGGTCTTTGCCATAGGTAGCAAGTTTCTCAAGGAGTTGCTGGCCCTCGTAGGTAGTATCTTCTTTAGAAAGGTAGACCTCCTTCTGAAAAAACAGCTTTTTTGACGAGTCGTATTTAAATATAAATCCGAGTGTCACACCTTTTTCCAATTTAAAATCATACATATAGGTCCAGTTGGGAGTTCCTCTAAACATCATCACGGACAAGTCTTCGTTTCCATCAACAATTCCTTTTGAATAATGGTAGGTTTGAAATCCCTCATCTTCTTTCCAGATACCATCATTTCCTATCGTTTCTGTAAAGGGCTTAAACATCACATAGCGCATCAAGCCACCATTTTCAGAGTAGACAATCTCATCCATGGGATTTTTTAAACTCAGGTAGATTCCTAGCCAATAAAGAGCTAAAAGCAGGAAGGGGCTGAGCCAGAGAAACTGTTTTAGGTGTTTTTTCATAAGGTCTGTCCTGTCAGATAGTCATAGATTTCACGAACCGTCCCAAGGGCCATCAACTCCTGCTCTTTCACCGTTTGTTTGAGTTTTTGGTAGATGGTGCTTTCAGCGATTTCCCGTTTTTCTGCTTCTTTATTGACCTTCATGACCCCATTTTCAATGGTCACAAAGCCCAGCTCTTGGAAGATCTGGATCATTTTGACCAAGAGGATCTGCTGGATCTTGAGATAGGCTGCTAGGTCTTTCAGTTTGTAGCGGACATCAAACTCTGGGTACTGGTAGATGGTCTTATAGAGCTTGGCATACTGGTCCCTGCTACCGTAGCCTGTTAGATAGTAGGCTTTGGCGATCTCATTTTTGAAATAGACGGCTTGCAAATCATGCTCTTGGAAGATTTGCCGTAGTTGCTCTATATCCTCTGGGATATTTCCAACCACCACAGCGGATGCCCCAGATAGATCTGGCAATTCTTTAGTAAAATCCAGAACGGGAACACCTGCGGGGAGGCTGACATTTTTAGAGCGGATATTAAAGAGCTGCACGCCGTCCACACGCGCATCAACCAACATGAGCTGAAGGGTTGTTTGGCCATTCCATTGGTTGACCGACAACTGCACGGCTAGCTCTAGGTCTTGCGCTTGCGCAAACTCTGCCTCTAAACTTCCCAAGCCAAAGGCAACCACCTCAAAGGTCGCATCTTCTTGAGAGATCTTGAGTTTCAAGTGGGTATTGCCAGCTCCCATCGAGCGTGCCCCTTCTACCTTGAAATTACGGACCAGAAAGACTGGTTTTTTATTGTCCATGCCAAAAGGGCTCAAGCGATCAAAGTTTTTCAAGGTCTCAAGCGTTAGTTCTGTTAGATGTAGTTCCTCATCGATGGCTAAGGTGGACTTGCTACTGAGATCAATCTCTTGCTCTCGAATATAATCCGTAAGGGCCTGAGACAAGGAAGGGAGTTGGTCCACATCTAAGGTCATCCCTGCTGCACCGGCATGTCCTCCAAAGGCGACAAAGAGCGACCGGTGAGGATCGAGAGCCTCAAAGATATTGAACGACTCAGGACTCCGAGCGCTCCCCTTAGCCCGTCCATCTTCGATGCTTAAAACAACAACCGGCTGGTGAAGTTCTTCTAAGAGACGACCGGCAACAATGCCAAGCACTCCCGGATTCCAGCCTTCTTTAGCCAAGACCTGGGCAGACAAGCTTGGGTCGACCATGGTTTTAGCTTCGTCGTAGATGCTTTGGACGATCTCTTTTCGTTCCTCATTCTTTTGATGAATCATGAGAGCAATCTCGTGCGCTTCTTCATCGTCAAAACCAGTCAGTAGTTCGATGGCTGGATTTGGGTCATCGAGGCGACCAAGGGCATTGAGACGAGGGGCGATCTGAAAGCCAATTGTTTCTTCATTGACATCCTCCAGACGAATCCCTGCGATCTCCAAAAGCTCCTGCAAGCCCATCCTCTGGGTATGTTGGAGAACACCCAGACCGTATTTAACCAGAATTCGATTTTCATCTGTCAGACTCACCATGTCAGCGATGGTCCCGATCGCGACCAAATCTAAAAGATCAACCGGCACTTCTTCTAAGAGGGCACAGGCCAACTTAAAGGCCACACCACAACCTGCTAGATAATGGAAGGGATAAGCCGCATCTGGATGCTCCGGATGGATGATCGCATAAGCATCCGGCAAGTCCTCTGGCATAGAGTGGTGGTCCGTTACAATGACATCTACTCCCATTGCCTGGGCCATAGCGATGGCTTGATTACCCGCGACACCATTGTCCACCGTGACAATCAAAGAAATACCTTGCTGCTCGATAAAGTACTTGTAGACACTCTCATTGGGACCATAGCCGTCTGTGAAGCGGTTGGGTAGGTAGACTTGCACCTCTGCTCCCATCTGCTCCAAGGTTTCCTTTATAATAGAGGCCGAAGTCATCCCGTCCGCGTCATAGTCTCCATAGATGAGGATCTGCTCGTAATCTTCGATGGCCCGACGAATGCGCTCCACTGCCTTGTCCATATCATGGAGCAAATATGGGTCGTGTAGCTTCTCCAGCTTGGGTTCTAAAAAGTCTTCTAAATCCTCTTTGGTCTGAATGCCACGCTCATACAGCAAGGTTGCTACAGATGCTTCTAGGCCTGCTTTTTTGGCAAGGGCTAAAAAGGCCTCATCTGCACTTGGCGAAGCTAACTGCCAATCATATTTTGAAGTGATCATCTAGCTTTTGGTCTCCTCTTTTTCTTATCTGAATATTATAACATGAAAGGCTAAAATGGCGGGAAATAAAAGGTCGACTTATACAAAAACCAAAATCAACATTTTGCCTTATTTTTGTTGCATTTAACTTGACTTATCACACTAAAAGAATATAATAATGTTGATAATAATCTTTTAAAAATGTAATGGGATGATTATTCTGTTAAGTTTGCACTGCTTATTATCATTTTATATTATGAAGCGTAAATTTCTTCCGTTTTTCTATCGAATCATTGTTTTTAGAAAGTTTGTTTCAGGTCCAACCAATCCTCTAGTATGGACAGACTAAAGATAGGATATTGAGGTATGCCCCCATATTTTCTCAATAGAGGTAAGGTCCTTCTTCTCTAAATACATGTTCAAATAAAGCAACTGATTGTATGGAGCAAAGATCAGGAGTTTTTCAGTTTTAGGAGATATCACTATATAGAAAAACTTTACGAAATTTATGCAAAAGAAAGGAATTGAGGCCAATTGAAATCTCTTTATAAAAAGATAGTTGCATTTGTAGCTATCATCGCCGTGGTAGCCTTAGGCTTGTCTGTGATCAAACCTGTTAGCGCGGCTTCTGTTTCACCAACTGTTACCAATTTAAAGGCTCAGGCAAGTGGACAAAAAGTTACCTTTTCATTTGACTGGGATTTAACTGGGAAGTCAGTTAAAGAAGGCGATACGTTTACCATTGATGCTCCAGAAGGTGTCAATATCACTGAAGTTGCAACTCAATCACTCCAAGCAAATGGAGCTGAAGTCGCAACCATTTCGATGACAAACAAAAAGATTACTTTCACCTTTAAAAAAGCAATCGAATCCATGAACGAAAACGTTAAAGGTGGTTTCTCATACAATGCAGTATGGGACAACACTCCAGGAAATCCTGGAAATAAAACTGCCACTTCTAAAGTCGGTTCAGAATCTGTCATCATTACACGTCCTGATGGACCTGGCGTATTTGAATCTGTGTTGAACAAGTACAACCTTGATGGTTCCTATGTAACTAAGCAATTCAAATTAGACGCATCTGAAAACTATGCATGGTTAAATGTTGGAGATGACTACTATCTAACAAAATGGTTCATCCGTATCAACGGAGATGGTAAGAAACAAGCCATCACAAACCCTGTTGTGTCAGATAAAATCCAAGCCCCAGCAGTCGATTACTCAAAAATCACTTTTGCTCCTGCTGCAAACCACGCTGCAAATGAATTCTTTGTGGGAACTTACTTGAAACCATCCTTCACTTTAAGAAAAGGTGGACAAGTAGTGGCTTCTGGTTGGGACTTCTGGAAACATGTGAAATTCGATGCGAACGGCAATGGATTTACCGTGAATTTATCAGATGTCAGTGATGTCTTTAAAACAGCATCTAGCGATGAATTGATCGTTGAATACCAAACATTAATTCCTAAGACAACCATCCGTGTTGACAACAATGCTACATTGACAGCTGATGAAATCACAACACCTCAAACTGACCCAGCATTCTGGAACAACCCTGAATTGAAATTCTGGGTTAGCGGTGATAAAACTGTCACTGTTCAAAAAGAATGGGTTGGTGACGAAGAAGCTGACCGTAAAGATATTACTGTTCAATTGTATGCGGACGGCAAAGCTTTGGATGGGATGACACAAACCCTTACAAAAGCTTCTGGCTGGAAAGCAGCATTTACGAAATTACCAGGTATCAAAGATGGTAAGGCCATTGAATATTCAGTAGTAGAAACAAACACTCCTGAAGGTTACACTTCTAAAGTTGAGAAAATTGATGATGACAACGTGATTAAAGTGGTCAACACATCAAACAAACCAAAGGTGACTGAAACTACTGCAGACCTTGTCGTTAAAAAAGCTTTCGAAGTAGCTGGTGATCAGGAACATAAACAAGTTCCAGTCACAGAAGGTCAATTTGAGTTTGTCTTGAAAGACGAAAACAACAAAGTAGTCGAAACTGCCAAGAACCAAGCAGACGGCACTGTTAACTTCAAGTCTCTAACCTTCAATAAAGAAGGTAGCTATACATACACGATCACTGAAAACAAAGGTACGGATGCTACTATCAACTATAGTACACAAAGCATCACTGCTACCGTTGATGTAAAAAAAGAAAACGACAAACTCGTCGCTACTGTCACTTACTCAGGTGGAGATGGTGAACAAAAAAATACGATCACCAATACTCAAAACAAACCAAAAGTTTCAAATGCTAAAGTGACCTTAACCCTTAAAAAAGCATTTGAAGGTGGCGAACTTAAGGGTGATGACTTTGAGTTTGTTGCAAAAGATGCAAACGATAAAGTTGTTGGCACAACCAAGAACAAAAAAGATGGTTCAATTACTTTTGATAACATCACTGTAGACAAAGCAGGCACATTCAAATATACCATCACTGAAACAAAAGGTACGGACAAAACCATTACCTACAGTGATAAAACCATCACGGCTACAGTTGTAGTGGTTGAAAAAGACAACGCCTTGGTTGTAGAACAAATCAGCTACTCTGATGGTCAAACTGAGACAAATACGTTCACCAACAAAAAAGAAGCTCCTAAAACAGAAAGTGTAACAGCTACACTTCAAGTGAACAAGCTCCTTAAAGAAGGTGAAACATCCTTACCGTTGACAGACGATCAATTTGAATTTGTCTTGAAAGAAGGAAACAATACCCTTGAAACTGCCAAGAACAAGGCAAATGGTACTGTAACCTTTAAGGACCTTTCTTATAGTGAAGAAGGAACACATACTTATACCATTACCGAAAATAAAGGTACGGATGCTTCTATCAACTATAGCACACAAAGCATCACGGCTACTGTCGATGTGAAGAAAGCAAACGACAAACTCGTCGCTACTGTGACTTACTCAGGTGGGGATGCTGAAAAAGGAGATACGTTTACAAATACGAAAACACCTCCAACTCCTGTTCCTCCAACAGTGAAACCAACGTCCGCTCAATTCAAGGCTAAAAAAGTATTGGCGATCAATGGTTCGAGCGATCGTACATTGAAAGCAAATGAGTTTACTTTCCTTCTCAAGGATCAAAATGGTACGCTCGTTGATACTAAGACAAATGGTGAGAATGGTGATATTCTCTTCAATCCAGTAAGCTTTAATGAAGCTGGTACTTTCACCTACACAATTGCTGAACAAAAACCAGCTACACCGGAATCAGCCATCACTTATGATGAAGCTGTTCATACTGTCACAGTGACTGTCACAAAAGATGCAACTGGACAATTGAGCGCGGATGTGCAATACGATGGTAAGAAAGATACTCCTACCTTTACCAACACCTATACGCCTCCGACACCTCCAACTCCAAGTGAAAAACAAATTACCACAAGTAAGATTTTAGAAGGTCGTGACCTTCAAGGTGGCGAATTTAGCTTTAACCTCTTGGACGAAAATGGAACCGTTCTTCAAACAAAACAAAATGCTGCAGATGGTACAGTGACATTTGATGCGATCGCCTACACGGAAGCGATGATTGGTACTCATAAATATACCATTAAAGAAGTCGTACCAGCTGATCAGGCAAATATCCAATATGACGAAGGTCAAGTGGATGTCACAGTGACCGTCACAAAAGATGAAGCATCAAACGCTATCCAAGCAGTTGTTTCATACGGTGCGAAGAAAACCTTTATCAATAAGGTCATCCCACCAACTCCACCAACAGTGAATAATCCTGAATTGAAACTTTACACCCTTAGAGTTCGTAAGGTAGATGAAAAGGGTGATTACCTTGCCGGTGCGGTATTTGGACTCTTTGAAGCGGATGGTGTGACACCTGTTGCAAATCCTTATGGTCAAGGCCAAGCACAAGCGATTTCTGGTCAAGACGGACTTGCAAGCTTCGTTGGATTTGAAGCTAAAGAGTATGTCATCAAAGAGCTCTCAGCTCCAAGTGGTTACCAACTTTCAGATACAACCATCAAGGTCTCTGCAAGCGACTTTGCTTCTGCAACAAACCTTGTCGTTGATAAAGGAAACGTGGTGAATAAACTTCTTCCACCTCCACCATCAACAGATATTCCAAATATACCAACACCAAGTAATAGCAAACCTAAAACTCCATCACCAAATGGAGATAAGCCTAAGCCTAGTGACAAACCTAAATCTAGTGAAACTCCTAAATCTAGTGACAAGCCTAAAGAAGGTAAACGATCTCTTCCTTCAACAGGAACTGCAGATCATTTAGGACTTCTTGTAACTGGTTTGACATTCGTCGCTACAGCTATTGCTTCTATGACACTTAAGAAGAAGGAAGACTTCTAAGCAACATGAAAGATCTAGTCAAACACGACTAGATCTTTTTTTGTATCTGCTTCTCTTATTCTGGTTTGTTTTGATCTTCATAAAAAATAACTTTCCCATCTTTAACTTTGAATGAGTAACTGATGGAATCAGCATAACTACCTTTGGAATAGTAGAAATCATAGGCACCATCCGGTAGTTTGCTAGCGTCTAATTTTTTAGCTGCTGCTTTTAAGTCTTGTTCCTTAACGGATACACCATCCTCTATATAAATAGTCATACGGATTAACTCTTGATCGATTAAGGTCTGAAAAGGGATTTGATAGTAACCAGCAAAGTCCTTTTTCCCTTCTTTGAGATTTTGACTTGCGATACTATCTAGAATTTGCTCCTTCTCATCACGGTTGGAGTTAGATAAAAAACCAAAGAAACTAATAGGAAGACCTAGAGATTGCTTCTTTATTTCAGTCTCTAGTTTTTCCTCGATATTTTTAATAGATTTCTGTTTTAAAAACGCTTCCTTGTATGATGGAAGAAAACTACTATATGACCTCGACCAGTCATCTTTAAAAGTTACGTCCTCATCTTCCAATTGTACCGTTTGATCATCGTAGGTCTTCTCAGAGTATGCGTAGCTCACATGATACTGTGGGTATTCTAGGGCAGTCCAGGATAACTTAGTGATGGTAACTTTGCCATGAAGATCATTTTCTTTAAAAACTTCTGTAACAACTTCTTTAGCCTTTTTGTAATCACTCGGTGTCATGATCTTACAACTGGAAAGAAACAGGCAACATAGAATAAGTGGAATTCCTGCGAATAGTTTGAAATAATTGAGCTTCATAGCCTGACCTCCTTGCTAAATTCGACCTAATCGATTAATTTTTTACAGCAAATGGGAACCTTTTTTTAATATCTTCTTTCATCTTTTTATTAGGAATCTTCTCTAAATCCATATATTTGAAGAATTCTTCATCATTTTGAACGACATGAACCTTCCCATCTTTAGTATACTCAGCTGGTATGGTCAGATCACCGAAGGACTGACCAAAATCTCTAGAGACCACGTAGTTCTGTACTTCATATAAGCGTCTCAGCAATGAGAACTCTGTAGTATCGTTACTTTGATTTAAATCCTTTTTAAAATATTGGAAAAATTCTTTTTTATTATTCGCAAGATGTTCTTGACCATCTTTTGAAAATTCTGCTGGTATCTTATGATACCGTAGGACATCATCCCATCCACCTGAACGCTGCTCTGGAACTTTATAAAGCAGTTCCAAAAATGAAATATCAAAGTTGAGATCTTCTGGTCCGAGAAAGTATAGGTAGGCATTCTCCCCTTTTGTCGGTTTTTCATCCCATTTTAAAGTAGTTGGATTATTCCCTTTGCTTAAAATCGAATATACTTTCGGATAGAGTGTTTTCAATGGGATATCCTTAGTCTCATTACTACGATCTGTAAATAACAAACGTGAATGTTGGAGCTGCAATTGTCCTCTTTCAAAATTGTATTCAAATGGATGTAAGTCTTTGTCGCTTTCTCGATTTTCTTTTTGAACTTGTTCATAACCTTTGCCTGATGAGGTTTTCCAAGCGAACTTTCCATCCTTAACATTCATTAACCCTATACGAGATTGATACTCTGTTTGTACATAGATATTTCCAGGTTCTACAATATATTTGTCTTTCTTATCGACAAGAATATCAATCGGAATGTATGTTTCTCCATCATCTGTATCCAACAACATAGAAGAAACTTTAACAGATAAGGGGATATAATTCTTATCCATATCTCGTACTATCTTAAAAACATCATATGTTTTCTTCACTAAGCGCTTGTCCTTGGTATCATAGACATCAATGAGCCAGTACTCTCCCTTTTGTGCTTTATTTGTAGTTAGGTAAGGAACTTGATTACCACGAATATAATATTGAAAATAGAGACGTGGGTCAGATTTTAATTTGTAACTTTCTTGTGCAATGTACCGTTCACTATTTCCACCATTTATAAACCATTCTACTTTAACTTTTGGATTGTACGAATTTGCTTCCAGCGCCTCATCCACTTCTTTTTTATTATCCCATTGAATAGCTACTGCTTTCCCACCTGCAATAAATTGGGAATCAACTATGTGTGGACGAGGTTTCCAAGTTACAAATTGTGATATATCACGCTTATGAATTTCATACCGGATAAACCAGCCTCCTGCCAAGGTAACAAGTAATACAAATATCCAAAACTTGATTGATTTAAAAATCTTCTTCATTCTCTCTTTTCTACTTTCTGTACGCTTCTTTTACCTTATTTGTTCGTCATTTTTCTTTAAAAGTATTCCGACTTTTCCAACCACATATGAATAAATTTCTTTAATAATTTATTGACAACTGAAGCTTCTTATAATTTCTTAAACTCACTAGCTTTTACAATAAGCTGATTAAAGATTTGGATTTTTCTCTATTTTTGAACGACCCATTTGGCATCACCATAAACGATCGTAAACGGCCCATCCCCATCTGTTAAATAGTTAATTTTATATATACCAGATTCTCCTGCTTCAAGGACTGTTGGCTGTTTGTAATTTAAAGTATTATTCAACATATAAGCAGATTTGCCATGGCCATCATAGAGATCTACATTTGTATAATCTGGAGTATTTTCAATACTGAGAGGTGTTGTATTCGATAGGGTGAATTCGACGATCAATCGATGTTGTTTTTTCCTTGTATCGATACGGTCTTGATCATCCTGAACATCCAAATTTGGATCGTCTGTTACACTATTCAGTGTAACTTCTAAGCCATTAGCAAATACAACTGGCTCTCCAATTGCATAACTTTTAACAGGATTTTTGGGATTAAAATTCTTTAATTTTTCTTTTATCTTTTGTCCGTCATTATTATTTCCAGATGGGATGGTCCAAAAGATATTATTCTCATCTTGCTTACCATACTGATTATCCCCCTTCATTTGCTGAGGGATTTGTAAGAGAATAGCCAAGTTTTTTAAATCAATTCGAACATCACCTTGATTTGTCACTTCCATTTCAACCGTGAATTCCGTAGGCGAAGTTTTACTATAAGCATAACCGGATAATGAGGTTGCCTCGAAATTTTTGTTAACTAACTGTTGTAAAACTGTTGAAAGCATGATATAGGAAATATGATCATCTCGATTTATTTCTTTTTCAGCATACCTTTGATGGAATTCATCGAGCCAATCATAGAAGGCTTGATTGAAATCTGACTCATTAGGATTTTTATAATATTTATTCCCTCTCGGTAAAAGCTCTGGGAAGTACGTTGGTACCTGAATGCGAATAAATACTTTGTTTCCCTTAACTGCATAGCCCTTTAATTCATATTTTTTTCCAAAGCTCAATGCATTCGTCATGAGCTTCAAATACATGGGACCATATATTTTGAGGGGGTACTTCTCACCAAGATATTCCACATAAGTATTTGGATCAAAAGTACTACTGTTTTTTTCAATTTTAGGGATAATATAATCGTTCCAGAGTCGAGTATACATATCCTCTTGATTTTTTGCCCCATTGGCCTTGATTACTGTGTCTATTCCCCTTGGATCTACATAGATTCCTTCAACGACCTGCAAAGCTTTTTGAACTCTTCCTTCCTCAGATAGAGAGACTTCATTCGGTTGCTGTCCATATATTGAAATACCATCGCTATCATCTGACCTCATATATTGTGGAAGTTTTTCAAACGTTATGTATCTGATACTGTTCTTTGCATCCCAATCAAATGTTGCTGCAGGTCCTGTCTTGTCAAAATGAATGTTTTTTCGATCGATTTTCTTCTGTACTTCTTTATTCGAAGAACCTTGTTTTTCTACAGTTCCTTGTTTGCAGGCACTCAAACATACTGGTATAAGTACCGAACATAAGACAAGGCCCCATTTTATTTTCTTCTTCATTTCATCTCCTCCTAATCTCTTCCTCATTTTACCATCAATCCCCCCTTTTGTCAGTCAAATAGATAGAGGCTGGGACAAAAGTCCTAGCCTCTCAATTATTTTTGGATTGTCGAGCAAGACGCAGTGGTTGAGTGGGCTCTACTACGCTGATTTCATCAGCTTTTACAGCCCTACTCAACTGTGCGGAGGTGGGACGACGAAATCGAATTCTAACGAATTACCGATTTCTATCCCACTCTCTTATTTCATATAAATCATCCCTGTACAGGCTTGCTCTGAAAGTTCAACAAAGCCCAGGGATTGGTAAAAGGCTAGATTTTTCTCGCTACGTTCAGTGGCAAGGAGCCGTTGATAGACAGTAGGGAAGGTCGCTAAAGCCTCTGTTAAGAGTCTCCTTCCGATACCTTGACGCTGGTAATCTGGTCTTACCAAAAGGTCCTGCACAAAAATAACCGAGTAGCCATCACCTACCAAGCGAATGTAGGCGACGAGCTCTTTCTCATCATAGACTGCCAACTGCCAGAGACTGGCTTTGACAGCTTGTTCCAGCATAGTTGGGTTGTTGGTATAATTGGTCCATCCGACCGAGCTGTAGAGTGCGACTAGGTCTGTCATCGCTGGAATTTCTTGTTTGTAATGGAACATCTTAACTCCTTTTTAAGGTATAGTGCTGGAAGAAGGCGATATCCCGGTAAGGTGACTCTTGGCAAACGGCCAGCTCCATCTTGAGCATAGACTCTCGCCAGCCTTCTTGGCCCTTGAAGCGATTGTCCTGCAAGGCATAAAAGACTCGGATCCCTTGGTAATCCTGAACTTCAAGGGCTAAGTCTTCTACTGCTGCACCGAGATCATAGGCCTGGGCCAAACCCATGGAGTGGGTTTCCAGGTCTTGACCTGCTAGGAGATCAAGAGCCTTTTGAGTATCATTTTCAAAGACGACGGTCTGCAGGACGCGTCCAACCTCATTGTGCTTGACGATAGATAGCAGGCCTCCTGGTTTCAAGAGACGAGTAAATACCTTGAGAATCTCCTTGCGATCTTCTACATACTCCAAGACATTGTGGCAGAGGATAACATCAAAGCTGGCATCTTCAAGACTTGCTAACTGATCCAGACTTCCGACGATTTGTTGGTAGGGATGGTCCTGGACTCGCAAGGCTACCATTTCCTCATTGGGCTCCACAGCAAGGACTTGATTATCTTTCGTTAGGTGGTTGGCTACAAGGCCAAAACCACTGCCAAAATCAAGCACCCTCTTTTCCTTGATTTCCTGTAATTGCTCAAAAAGGATATCATAATAGATCTGTCCCCAGGGTTGCTGGAGGGTTTCTAAATAGGCTTGGATATTGGCTGCCATCTGGTTCCTCCTATTTGTAATTAAACATCTTGCTAGCTAGCTTGTCCGAGATGCGAGGGAAAAGAGTATAGAGCTTGTGGGTCAGGTTCAAGAGCCAAGGCAAATTGAGCTCGCGTTTTGGTTTTCCAAAGTTTTTCACGATCTTCTTAGCCACAAAGTCTGGTTCCAAAATGTAGCGATCCACAGCTTTGACATAACTTCCGTCTGGGTCTGCCTGATCAAAGAAAGTGGTCCGAATTGGGCCTGGATTGACTGTCGTCACATGGACACCAAAGGGCATCAGTTCTAACCGCAGGGCGTTAGAGAAGCCAATGGCTGCAAACTTGGTGGCCGAATAAAGGCTGGATTTGGCAGTTGCTACTAAGCCCGCCATGCTGACGATGTTGACAATGTGCCCCTTGCCTACTGCCTTCATGTGCGCACCAATCAAGCGTGAAAGCTGCATGAGGGCAAAGGTATTGACCTCAAACATTTCCCGCACCTGCTGGTCAGAAATGCGATCAAAGTCCTCAAAGATGCCATAGCCTGCATTGTTGACCAAAACATCGATCTGTCCATAGCGCTGATAGAGCTTTTCGACTAGCTGTTGAACAGCTGATGGATCTGTGATATCGATCTCGATGCACTCTGTTTGAGGATGATTGGCATAGAGTTTTTCCAGTTTTTCTTGATTTCTGCCTAAGAGAATCAGCCGATCTTCAGGGAGGAGCTTGACCATTTCTTGGGCCAAGCCTCCACTTGCTCCTGTTATGAGAATGGTTCGCATCTTAGATCTCCACTTCTTCCAAATCTTTGACGACATAGACATTTTCAAAAATGCTGGACGCATCCTTGCGCAATTGGCTGATGTCTTTTGATAAGAAGCGAGCACTGATGTGGTTCAAAAGAAGGCGTTTTGCTCCAGCTTCACGCGCCACTTCTGCCGCCTGCATATTGGTCGAGTGACCGTGTTTCTTAGCAATCTTCTCATCGCCCTTGCCATAGGTAGACTCATGGACGAGGACATCCGCATTGACTCCAAGTCGGACGCTGGCATCAGTCTTTCTGGTATCTCCAAGGATCGTGATAATCTTACCAGGTCGAGGGGCTGAAATATAATCCGCTGCAATGATCTTAGTGCCATCCTCCAGGGTGACATCTTGTCCATTTTTGACCTGGCCAAAGAGCGGTCCAAAGGGAACACCCGCTGCCTTCAGCTTGTCTGCGTCCAGCGTCCCTTCGAGGTCTTTTTGCATGATCCGATAACCCACGCAGAAAATAGTGTGGTCCAAAGCTTCCGCATAAACCGTGAATTTATCGGTTTCTAAAATCTTACCCAGAGAATGTTCATCGAATTCATGAAAATGGATGCGGTAAGGCAGGCGAGAGCCTGATACGCGAAGACTGGTCATCACAAAGGATTTGATTCCTACTGGTCCATAGATATCCAGATCCGTCTGCTCTTCATTGGCCTGAAAGGCCCGACTAGAGAGGAAACCTGGCAAACCAAAAATATGATCTCCGTGTAGGTGAGTAATAAAGATCTTGCTAACCTTTCGCGGACGAATAGTCGTTTCTAAAATTTGATTCTGTGTCGCTTCGCCACAATCAAAGAGCCAGACTTCATTGATCTCGTCCAGCAATTTGAGCGCTAGGCTCGATACATTACGGGCTTTTGAGGGTTGCCCAGCTCCCGTTCCTAAAAATTGAATGTCCATTGTCTACTTTCTATCTATATAAATCATGGCCGTCCGGTTCTCTGAACGGAAAGAAAGGTTGCCTGGGTAGGCTTGCGCTAGCTCAAGGAGCTCCTCTTGGTTATATCCTGATAGTTTCAAGCGTCCATCTTCCAAGGTCATCAAGTCAGTCAAGGCAGAGAGGGCTTCTGTTTTAGTGACCCCTTCTGGGCCGGCCTCTTGCAGACAGATCTTGCCATCTTTTTCAAAGATCAAACAATGCGGAAAGATCTCTGCGACTTCAAATAAAATGGCAGGGGTGATAGCCTCTGCTGGATCTTCAGCAAAGACACAGGCTAGCTCTTCATTTACGTAAGCCAAGCCATAAGATTTACCTGATAAATTGAGGCGGATAAATGGCTTTCGTTCATCAAAGCTTTGCTGAACTGTGAATAAGTCAAATACCCGGCTCAAGTCCAAGAAATAATCCATGGCCTCCTTGGGGCTCTTCTTTTGATAGAGCTCAGCAAAATAAGCGTTGATCACACTTGGGGGAGGCGTAATCACACGGAGACGCAATTCCTCAGGGATCGTGCGTAAAAGATTGGTCAGATAGACCCGATCGAGGCTAGTATAACCTCCATATTTTATTGCTAAATCAACGTAATCCGTCATAAAATTCTTCCAACTTCCACTTATTTTTCTCTGCGATATAGCCTTGAATGACCTCGACATCCTCTTCAAATTTGCGCTGGTCAATGATCGCAACCGTTTCTAGATCATGTGTCCGATAGGATTTTGAAAAGGGAACGCGAATGGTAAAGGGAACAAAGAGTTCTCTCAGTTTTTCTAGGAACAAAGCCTGGAGATCTTCACGGGCTGTCTCAGAGCGCGCTGAAATCAAGCTAAAAGGTGTCTGGGTTGGAGTAAAGTCTGCTACTTTATCTGCTTTGTTGTAGAGGGTTAAGCGAGGAATCTCTAGCATATCTAAGTCTTTCATGATAGAGAGAACGGTCTTTTCATGCTCCTCATGATTGGGATCAGAAGCATCGATGACATGGACCAAGAGATCCACATTCTTACTTTCTTCCAGGGTCGACTTAAAACTTGATACCAACTCTGTTGGCAAGTCCTGAATAAAGCCGACTGTATCGGTCAGGGTTACTTGTAGATTGCCTGTTAGGTGGATGCTCTTGGTTGTGGCATCCAAGGTCGCAAAGAGTTCATCAGCTTCATACTGGCTCTTACTAGTCATTTGATTCATAATGGTCGACTTTCCTGCATTGGTATAGCCGATCAAACCAATCTTGAAGACAGGTGATTCCAAGCGTTTTTCACGAAGGGTTTCCCGGTTCTTTTCAACAGCCTTGAGCTGGCGCTCGATATCGGTGATTTGATTGCGAACGCTCCGGCGGTTCAACTCCAACTGACTTTCCCCTGGACCACGAGATCCAATTCCCCCGGCCTGACGGCTGAGCATGATCCCTTGACCAACAAGGCGTGGCAAGAGGTATTTAAGCTGGGCCAAGTGCACCTGCAACTTCCCTTCATGGCTTCTAGCTCGCATGGCAAAGATATCTAGAATCAGCTGCATCCGGTCAATAACCTTAACCCCAAGGATTTCTTCTAAATTGACATTTTGCCGGGGCGTCAGGCGGTTATTGACCACCACTGTCGTAATCTCATCTGCTTCGACCATCTGAGCAATTTCTTCTAATTTTCCTGAGCCGACAAAGGTCTTAGTATCGTACTTCTCCCGCTTTTGTGTATAAGAGCCCCGGACATCTCCACCGGCTGTTTTAGCTAGGCTTGCCAACTCCTCCATCGACATATCAAAATTGTCCATGCCTTGAAGTTCCACACCAACCAAAAGGATGCGTTCTTGTTTCTTTTCTGTTTCAATCATGCTCTAAAAACTCCTTTACATCTGCAAGAACCTGCTCCTTGAAGTGGGGGGCAGAAATGGCGTAAAAGGTCACTTCCATCCGATTTCGAAACCAGGTCAGCTGCCGTTTGGCAAAACGCCGGGTGTTGCGCTTGAGGGTCTCACTGGCTTCTTCAAGGCTTTGCTCCCCCTTAAAGTAGGGAAAGAGTTCCTTGTAGCCAATCCCTTTACTGGCTTGCACATCTGGGTAATGGTCATAGAGCCAGCGAGCTTCATCCAGTAAGCCCTCCTCTAACATGCTATCTACTCGACGATTGATACGATCATAGATCAAGGACCGATCATCATCTAGACAGATCAGATAGGGTTCATAATCGGTCTCTTCGTTTGCTAGGTCTTTTCCAAAATGCGCAATTTCAAGAGCCCGCATGGCCCGACGGCGATTGATCTGAGGAATCACAAGTCCTTGCTCCGCCACTCTTTGGTACAAGTCTTCGTCCGACAGCACGTCCAATTGAGCGCGATAGGCCAGAATCTCTTCATGAGGAACTTCACCACCTAGATGATAACCTTCGAGCAGACTTTGGATGTAAAGACCTGTCCCACCTGCAATGATAGGAAGCTTGCCTCGAGCTGTGATATCCTCAATCGCAGTCTTGGCTTCTCTTACAAAATCAAAAGCCGAGTAAGACTCGGTCACCTCCCGCACATCGATCAAATGATGGGGAGCTGCAGCTTGCTCTTCTGGTGTCGCCTTGGCTGTTCCAATATCCAGCTTGCGATAGACTTGCTGACTATCGCCACTGATGATTTCACCATTGAGGGCTTGCGCCAAATCGATCGCAAGAGCTGTTTTCCCAACAGCAGTCGGTCCCACAATCACAATTATCTTGGTTTTCATCGTTTTTCCTTGCAAAATTCACGTTTTTTCGTTACCATATATTATAACATAAATATTTAAAGTTCAGAAAAGGAGAAATTCTCATGGCTAAAGGATTTGGTAAAGGTTTTGTTACTGGTGTTGCTGGTACAGTTGCTGCTGTCGCAGGTGCAGTTTACACATTCAAGAAAAAAGTAATCGAGCCAGAAGAAAAGAAAGCAGCTTTCATCGAAGAAAACCGCAAAAAAGCAGCACGTCGCCGTGTCTCACACTAATCATTCAAAAAGCTCCGGTTTTCCGGAGCTTTTTTTGCTGAAGAAAAAGTCCATTTTGGAAAATTTTCTTTTACTGGTAGGGTTTGTCACGATATGCTAACACAAGTAATGCTAAAAGAATTAGAATGATATATATTATGCTTATTCAAACATATACTGAAACTTTCCGCCGTGAGAAAAGTGCTAGAAACACTACGGTTTCTAGCACTCGGTAGTTTTGAAACTTTAGGTTCAAAACTAAGTCATGGAACTTCTTCGAAGTTCGCTGACGTCCGTACTCACCTAAGGAAAGTTTCTATGATGACGTTTGTCTTCAATCTAAAAGCCTCGGGAAACCTGAGCTTTTAGATTGAAATTTCACCGTTCTTTGATCATCTTCGTTGCGATCTCCAAGAGTTCCACTCCCATCTGAAAGTGCTCGTCTAATAAATCATAAACGGCATCTTCGGACAAGACACCACATGGTAGATCTGCTGGAAAGTCAGCTTGATTGGACAAGTCCAAATCATCAAAATAGACCTGACTACTATAATAATCGCGAAGTTGGATATAGCTTTCTTGATGCTCTCTTAGCTGATCCACTGCTTTTTTAGTTTCTTCCAAAGTTTTGGCATAGTCATTCAAATAACCTTCCATTCTTTGGATCCGTTCGATGTTTTCCTGTGCAATTGCCATGATTTACTCCACTTTCACCACTTCTAGATGGGGGCCACCTAGAAGCACGAGGTATTTTTCTACTTGCTCTTTGCCATAAGAACGACGAAGAGCTTCTGCATAGAGATCGAGCTGATCCCGGTAGCGTTCGACCAATTGGCTAGGAACCTTGTAGTGATCCGTCTTATAATCAAAGAGCAGGATCCGGTCTTCTAGCACCACGTAACCATCCAGGATCCCCCGCACGACGAAGTCCTCTCCACTGGCTGGATCTTTCTTCAGCATGGCAAAGGGAGCTTCGCGACGGACTCGAGAGGCCTCTTTTTGAAGCAAGGTCCCCAAAGGCGTCTCATAGAAAGCAAGGATGGCCTCTAGCTTGATGCGCGCTTTGACCGCTGGCTCTGCTTGAACTTGCTCCAAGGCTTGATGCAGCGTATCCAGCGTGATTTCTTCTCCAAGAGGCACGCGCTGCATGAGTTCATGGACAGCACTACCGACTTGGGCTCCTGTCACGGCTTTTTCTTGACCAAAAGTTGGCAGCTCAAAGTCAGGCGTCATAGTCTTCGCATCCATGATCTGGACGCCATTGGCATCCATGACCGGCTCGTAGAATTTCTTGATCTGACTTGGTGTACGAACAATTGGTAAATGAATGGCCGGAGCATAGAGCTGATTGAGCCGATCAACATTTTCCAAGATATCCAAGGCCCGACGAATATCCTCTGACTGGCGGACATCCTTGAGCTGATCCAGGCGGGAATCCTGCTCTTTCTCTATAGGCACCAGTTGATCCGGTGTTAGGTCTTCATCTGTCACAAAACGCGTGTCATAAGCCAGGGTATTCTTGGCAAACACATCTTGAATAGCAAAGAGCCAGTCCTGATAAGAGGTCCATTCTTTTCGTTTTTCCGGATCCAGCTTGCCATTGCGACTGGTCCCCCAATCGGTATCACGCAATTTGTCCTCGCTACCTTTTCCGACCAGATAGAGCTTGAGCTCGGCCCGTGTCATAGCAACATATAGAAGACGCATCTGCTCTGAAATCGTGGCTAATTTTGTTTCTTCCACATTGCCTTGGTAGCAAGGTGTTTCGATCTGCAGGCGGATGCTTTCAGGAGCGGCTGGATTTTCGGTCTCAACTGGCAGGTTGGCAATGTATTTAAAGCCAATCCCTTTTTGACGGCTGAGGATAATCGGCCCCGATTGATCCTTACGGTTAAAGGCCTTGTCCATATTGAGAATAAAGACATACTTGAATTCCAGCCCCTTACTCTTATGGACGGTCATGAGCTGGACGGCATCTTTTGGTGCTGCAAGAGGGACGCTGGCCAAATCGTGTTCATTTTCGATCACCTTGTCGATCATGGCAATGAAGCGCGACAAGCCCTTAAAGCTGGCTTTTTCATAATCATTGGCTCGAAGCGTCAAGGCATAGAGGTTGGCCTGTCGCTTGGCGCCATTTGGAAGGGCGCCGACATAGTCATAGTAATAGCGATCCTCATAGATTTTCCACAGCAAATCATAGAGCGAAGAGGTCTTAGCAGCAGCTCTCCAAGTGGATAAAACCTTGAGGAAGTTCTCGATTTTAGCTGAGAGCTTGGCATCGATCAATCGTGCCTGCTCTGCAGTCTTTTCAAGGGCTAACTGGACCTTGTGGTAGAAGGCCATTTGCTTTTGCTCTGGAAGCGTCTGCAAGGAAATCCGTGCCAACTCATCTTCATCAAAGTCAAACATGGGGGATTTCATGAGGGCTACTAAGGGATAATCATGCAAGGGATTGTTAATGGTCCGCAAGGTATCCAACATGACCATCACTTCCAGTGACTCAAGATAATGCGCCTGTCCGCTATCTGCCACAATCGGAATATGGTACTGGTCAAAGGCTTCCAGTATCGCATCATTTCGCGTTCGAGTCGCCGTTAAGAGCGTGATCTCTTTAAAGGGCACTTTTTCCACCCGATGGAGACGTAAAATTTCTTTGATAACCAGGAGAATTTCTCCCTTGGAAATCGTCTCGACTCCAAGAGGAGCTTCCTCGTCTTCGGTCTTTTCTTCCTGATCTTGGGTGCCATCATAAAGCAAAAATTCTGCCCGATGTTGAGGCAAGGCCATCCGCTGCTTATCGCTTCCTGCGACCAGATAGTGGGTTTGATTGTATTCAATCTCGCCCACCTCTTCGTCCATCAAATGACGAAAGACATCATTGGTCGCGTCCAACACCTCCACATGACTCCGGAAATTTTCCTTGAGGAGAATCAACCGCCCTTTCGCCCCTTCTTCTTGGTAGGCTTTAAATTTATCATTAAAAATCTGTGGATCCGCCTGACGGAAGCGGTAAATGGATTGCTTGATATCCCCCACCATGAAGCGATTGTGGCCATTTGACAGCAAGTCCAACATCCGCTCTTGGGTGTGGTTGGTATCCTGGTACTCATCGACCATGACCTCATGATAACGCTCTTGAAAGGCTTGTCTCACCTCTGGAAATTGCTCTAAAATTTGAATGGCAAAATGACTGATATCCCCAAATTCATAAGCTTTTTCTTGGATTTTTCGCTCCAGATAAGCGCGAGCAAAGTCTCTGATAAAGTCCCGGAGCAAGGAGAGCATGGGGCCTTCTTCTTGGTGGAAGGTTTGTTGAAATTCCAGCTGATAGAGCTGATTGTCCAAGTCTCTGAGGCGGTTGATATGTATGGTTTTATCCTGGTTATAAGCCGTGACTAACTCTTTCAACTCTTCCTTACGAGCTCTATTGGTCAAGGCTCCCCCATTTGAAGCTCGACTAATCGCCACGACTGCCTTTAGGACAGAGGTCAGTTGCGCTTTATTAGGGCGCTCTGTGAGGCTTCCAATCTGATCCAGCACCTCTTGCACCGCTTCCAAATATTTGGCCTTGCCAAATGCTTGGCCCTCATTGGACAAATGAAAGGCAAAAAAGCTTTCTGCCTCATAAAGGGCCTGCTGGATGCTCTCCATCAGAGCACCTTCAACCTGTTCAAAATCAGTCTCCTCATAACCTTTTAGGAAATGCTCCTCCAACCATTTCTCTGGATCACTGGTCGACTGAAGAAAATCATAGATCTGGTAGACCTGCTCTTTAAACAAGGTCAAATTTTTGCGCTGTCCCGTGAAATTCTTGACCATCTGGACAAAAGCTTCTTGATTTTCCCCTTGGTAATAGCGGTCAAAAACAGCTTGAAAGACTTCATTTTGTAAGAGACGTTGCTCACTGGCATTTTGTAAAATCCGAAACTGGGGTGTCAACCCAAGCAAATAGCCATAGCGCGTTAGGACCTTTTGGGTAAAGGAATCCATGGTTCCGATATCACTAGTGGCAACATCTGCGATTTGACGGGCCAGATGTTGTTTGAGCTCTGGGTCATCGCTCGCTTGCAGGGCTTTTCCAAGTTCACTTTCCAAACGCTCCTTGAGCTCCCCTGCTGCCTTGACCGTAAAGGTCGAGATAAAGAGCTCCTTAATCGAAATGCCTCGCTGGATCTGATCCAAAATCCTTTGCACCAGGACAAAGGTCTTCCCCGAACCAGCAGAGGCCGACACCAAGATATTGGTCCCCGAACTATAGATGGCATCGATCTGTTCCGGTGTCCGCTTTTGCTCTTTAGTAGAGGCTGCCTCTTGGGCCTGAAGGGCCTTGATTTCTTCTCTTGTCAAAAATACTTGTTTGATCATTTGTTCAAGACCTCCTTCATCTTCTCGATCCAAGCGGCTTTCACCTTTTCACCGCGTATTCCTTTTTGGTCTAGTTTGGTCAAGAACCGTGCCTGACCAAGGTGACGATCCGCTTCAAAGCCGGTGATGGATTTAAACTGCTCCACATATGGTGCGATATTGCGCCCATTTTCACTATAGGGATTGATGGCAAATTGCCCTTTGAGAATCCCTTCTGCTGCTGTTTTATAGAGATAAGCGTTGTACAAGAGGAGCAGGTCCAGCTCTTCCTTACTCAGCATCATGGCCTTGTTCTTATCATAGGCCTCTCCCAGATAAGGCGCCTGATCTGCCATAAAGAGTCCCTTGTACTGTTGACTTTTCATAGTTTGGTTGATGGCGTCCTCGACTGTCTTGGTCTTTTTCAGATCTACTAGGGGATCTCCCATTTCCAAATACATGGCACCGAAAATCCCTTGCTCCGCTTGGTATTCCTTCAAATCCTGAATCGCAGAGAGATAGGTTGGCAATTGAGAATTTAGTCCATTAAAGAACTTGTCATAGTGAAATTGCGTCAAGCTCGACTTGTAATCCACAACGCCAAGAGCTCCCCGATCGCTTAACTGATCAATGCGGTCCACCTTGCCTCGTAGCCGCAGGAAACGGCCATCAGACAAAGGATAAGAGGTGTGGGCGCTCCCGCCAAAGAGGGTCTCCTCACCAATGGTCTCGATGCCATTTTGCTGAGCGAGGACACGCCCCGTTGTTTTAGCGGTATCAAGAAGCAAGTTGCGAATAAACTCGGTCTCTCCATTTTCTCCATACAATTGCTGGAACTCTGCTTCTTGGCTGGTTTCTCGAATCGCCTCGCTTAAGCGCTGATCAAACGCTTGATCGGAGCTGTCTTTTAAGACTTTTTCAAAGATTCGGTGCAAGAAATTCCCATGACTGCGAGCGTCTGGCTGGATGGTCTCATCCTCTTGTAGCCCTAAGACATAGCGCAGATAAAAGGCGTACTGGTGCTTGTAGTATTCATTCAAGGCAGAAGCAGATAAGGTCAAGGCTTTGCCTTCTGGGTAGAGCGCTTGAAGCGTATCCGACTGGAGCTGGCGACTCTTCAATTCTGTTGAAATTTGAGGAATCTGGATGCCTTCAGCGGCTAATTTCTTGCGCAAGACCCGTACCGCCACACCCCAAAAGCTGGCTTCTTCAGCGGACAGCTCACTAGTGATCTCTTCTTGATGGAGTTCGATCACGCGCGCTAAGAGGGCTCGGTAGGTCCCGATATCATCACTCGAAGCTTGGGCTTGTTTGGTCGTCCACTTGATGGCAATGGGCTCCTTGGCCAATTCTAGAAGGTAAGGAGAGACACTATCTTCCGTTTCATTGACCAAGCTAGGGGCCGATAGGACCAGTTGTTCGGTCGCTGCATTGAGGAGCGAAACCGCCACAAAGCGATTCTTCTTGAGATTTTCGCTGGTCACCACCTGGAGCTCTGCTCCTTCTTGGGTGGCCTCATTGAGCTGCTGGCGTTCGTCTTCACTGAGAAGAGAGGTGTTTTGGGCGATCTTGGGAAATCGCTCCTGGGTTAGCCCAATGGCATAGACATAAGGGGCTGTCAAGGGCTCAATCAAGTCATAGGACTGAACGGTCACTACATCAACTGTAGCAGGAACTGTCCGGTATTGTGACAATTGCATGCCGGATAAGACAAGAGCTAAAAAGTCATCCACTGTCAGTTCTTGGTCCTCAAAAACCAGACTCAATTCTTCTAAGACGTGGAGGAAGGTCTTCCAGACCTGGTCATAGCGCTCCTGCTCTTCCAAAGCTAGATCCTTGATCAAAGCTTGTAGATTCTGAGAAAGCTGAGCCTCTTGCAGAAACTCTGTAAAGGTGGTTAAGAGTTGGGTCACCTTTTGTTTGCGCTGTGAAAAGAAAGGGACTAGAGGTTCTACGACGCGTTCTCGGAGAGTATTAAGCTTTTCCAAATTAAACTTGCCCTGACGATTGCTAGTAAAAGGCTTGTGAAATTTTGTAGCACCCTTTACTTCCGCAAAGCAAAGGTATTGCTCAAAAGCATCGACTTCTGCTTGCGTCAGATCACTATACAGACCCGTTTTCAATAGATTGATGACATCTTCTGTCTGGTAATTGAACTGTTTGATCCGCCCTAGCGATTCAATGACCTGAATCAAGGGATGGTGGACCATGGCCTCACTTCGTCCCAAGTAAAAGGGAATCTGATACTGATCAAAAATGGTCTTGAGTTGCAGTTGATAAGCTTCCACATCGCCTAACAAGACCCGAATATCCCGATAGCGGGCCCCATCATGAAGACGCTGACGGATGGATTTGGCAACAAATTCCAACTCTTCTTTTTGCGTATTGGTCTGCCAGAGTTGGATAGCTGTTCGATCTTGGTCCTCCAGCTCATTTTCCACTTGTGAAAAATCGTAGCGCGCTTCTAGCATGCGGGTAATGCGACTAAAAGAGTCTTCGATCGCTTGCCCACAATACTGAGGCTGAACTTGGAAAGTCTTTGCCAGTTGGAGGAGAAAGTCAACACTGGCTTGGTAAAGATTTCCCTCTCTAAAGCTTGCCCGGTAGGCTTTTTCACTGGCATAGACTCCGATGACAATCTCCACTCCTTTTCGGTGAAGGAGACCAATCAAAGCCTCTTCTTCTGCAGAAAAACGCGTGAAGCCATCGACGACGATCGCCACATCCTGTAATTGCTCTTCCAGCTGCCCTTCTTCGACCTGATTGAGGAAAAAGGCCATCTTGGACTGGGATTCATACTGATGCTTGACCAGCATCTCAGAGACCGCTTCAAAAATCGCCAAGAGGTCCTCTCTTTTTTCAGCTTCCTCGAGCAACTCCAAATCGGTAAAATCCATCTGGGCCGTCTGCAATTCATGATAGAGCTGGACCAGTTGCTGGATAAACTGAGGATCCTTGCGCAGGGCCCCGTAAGCTTTGAGATCCTGCTCCTTCATCTGGGACAGGGCTTTAAAAAATAGCATACCTAGACCGATGTCATCCAAGGGTTGCTCCTCAAAAACCTGATTCAGGATGAAATAACGGGCCATTTGGGCAAAGCGCGTGACGGTAATGGCAAAAGAAGCCTGACCTTCTAAATAGGACAAGACCTTGGCTTCTTTTTCAAAGGAAAGAGAGTTGGGCGCAATGTAAAACACACGCTTGCCCTGTTCTACTAACCCTACGGCTTCTTGTGTCAGGACCTGGGTCAAGGGGGTCCGAACATCCGTATAGAGTAATTTCATCCGATCCGTTCTCCTTTTGGCATTTTCTTGAGAGCTTGTTATCTTCTTATTATATCATTTTCACAGGAGGGACTAAAGCAAGAAGTCATGCTCCTCTTGCCCCAATTTTAGGACATTTGTGCTACAATAGAAGTTAAAGAAACAGAAAGGATGATCCCGATGACCAGCATTTATGATTTTTCTTTAGAAAACCAGAATGGGGAGGAGATTCCCCTTTCTCACTACCAAGGTAAGGTCCTCATCGTGGTCAATACAGCAACAGGCTGTGGCTTGACCCCGCAATACCAAGGACTGCAAGATCTCTACCTGCGCTACCAGGAAAAGGGGCTGGAAATCCTAGACATTCCCTGTAACCAATTCATGGGGCAGGCACCAGGAACTGCAGAAGAAATCAATAGTTTCTGCAGCCTCAACTACCAGACCACCTTCCCACGATTCGCTAAAGCCAAGGTCAATGGTAAAGAAGCCCTTCCTCTCTATGACTGGCTCAAAAGTCAAGCAGCTGGACCACTGGGCAAACGCATCGAATGGAACTTCTCAAAATTTGTCATCGACCGACAAGGCCAAGTTGCCCAACGCTTCTCCTCCAAAACAGAGCCAGCTGCCATGGAAGACTTGATCCAAGACTTACTTGAGAAATAAGCAAAAAGCCTGAAAGTGTAGTCAGGATTTTTGATGAATGGCTATTTATTTTCGAGACTTTCCGCTGTGAGAAAAGTGCCTGAAACAATAACGTTTCAGGCACTCAGGAATTTTGAGAGTAAAACAGTTTGGGAAACTGTTTTAGCCTGAGCCCAGAAATTAAAGAGCGAAGGGGCTCAATAATTAGTCATGGAACTTCTTCGAAGTTCGCTGACGTCCGTACTCACCTAAGGAAAGTTTCTAAGAAGTCATTATCCATAAGCCAAAAAAGCCTGAGCTAACGCTCAAGCTTTTTTTATTATTAATCAATTTCAAGTCCACCGGTGTACAAGCGGTAATAAGTGCCACGTTCTGCCATCAAGGAAGCATGGTTGCCTCGTTCGATAATGCGTCCGTGGTCCATCACCATGATGACATCGGAATTGACAATCGTCGATAGACGGTGGGCGATAACAAAGACTGTCCGACCTTCCATCAAGCGGTCCATCCCTTCTTGCACCATCTTCTCTGTCCGTGAGTCAATAGAAGACGTCGCTTCGTCCAGGATCAAGACAGGCGCATTGGCAAGGGCTGCACGGGCAATGGCGATCAATTGTCGTTGACCATTTGATAGACCAGCCCCATCATCCGTCAAGACTGTCTCATAGCCCTGATCCAAGTGCTTGACAAAGGAATCCACATTGGCAATCCGAGCTGCTTCAAGGATTTCTTCCCGTGTTGCATCAGCACGGCCGTAAGCGATGTTTTCTGCAATCGTACCAGTAAATAAGTGGGTATCTTGAAGAACGATTCCAAGGGAACGACGCAGAGAATCTTTCTCAATCAATTTAATATCGATCCCATCATAAGTAATCATTCCGGATTGGATATCATAGAATCGGTTGATCAAGTTGGTAATGGTTGTCTTTCCCGCACCAGTCGCTCCGACAAAGGCCACTTTTTGCCCCTTATCCGCGTACAAGTTGATGCCATGAAGGATTTGTTTCTTCCCATCATAAGAGAAATCAACATCATCAAAGACCACATTTCCGACCATCTTCACAAGCTGGTAATCTCCGTTTGGACGTGGGTGTTTCCAAGCCCATTTGTTGGTTTTCTGATCAGTTTCAACCATTTCTCCATCGACCAGTTCATAATTGACCAGCGTCACTTTTCCTTGGTCGACTTCTTCTTCTTCATCCAAAAGATCAAAGACACGATCTCCACCAGCCAAGGCCATAAGGACAAAGTTCAATTGTTGAGAGACCTGGGCAATGGGACCTGTGAAGGAACGGTTCAATTGCAGAAAGGCCATAAGACCACCAATGGTTAAACCACCGACGCCGTTTAGCGCAAAGAGGCCCCCGATCAAGGCTGTTAGAACAAAGGAAACATTTCCCAAGTTCCCAAGAATCGGCATGAGGACGTTGGCATAGCGGTTAGCCTGGTAGGAAGACTCAAAGAGTTGATCATTGATCCGGTCAAAATCCTCAATGCTTTCTCTTTCATGCACAAAGGCCTTGACCACTTTTTGACCAGACATCATTTCTTCAATAAAGCCGTTCTCAATCCCCAAGTTCTTTTGTTGGGCCCCAAAGTAACGACCTGATTTACCAGAAACATCCTTGATGATAAAGACCATGACGATAACCATGAAAAGAACAATCAAGAACAGGAGTGGACTAACCGTCAGCATGGTAATCGTTACCCCAAGGATGGTAATCGCTGAGGATAGAAGTTGAGGAATGGATTGTTCAATCGCTTGGCGAAGGGCATCAATATCATTGGTATAGATAGACATGATGTCCCCGTGTTGGTGGGTATCAAAGTAACGAACTGGCAGTTTTTGCATGCGGGCAAACAACTGATTTCGAAGACTTCTAAGTGAGTCTTGTGAAACAGTCGCCATGATCAAGGTAAAGCCATAGTTGGCAAGGACCCCGATCAAACAGATCAAACCAACCCTTGTCAAGAAGGACAAGAGCGGTCCAAAATCATGGCTATTACTTGTCAGCATGGGCTCCACATAGACGTCTACCAAGGACTGAATCGAAGCTGTCACATTGACCGTCGCAAGTGACGATAGAATGATTAAGATAAAGGAAACAATCAAGGACACATTGTAGTTTTTCCAAAGGAAGTCGAGCAGGCGAAGGATAGAGCCTAGATTTGCTTTTTTCTTAGTTTTCATCTGCTTCTCCTTTCCCTTGTGTTTGCATTTCATATACTTCTTGGTAGATGGCATTGGTCGCAAGCAATTCCTCGTGACGACCGATCGCATCGATTTGGCCATCATTCATCACAATAATACGATCTGCATCTTGAATAGAGGAAATCCGTTGACCAATGATGATTTTGGTCGTCTCTTTCAAGCTGGTTGCCAATCCTTGACGGATCAAACTATCTGTCTTGGTATCGACTGCCGAAGTCGAATCATCCAAGATCAAGATCTTCGGATTCATAAGAAGGGCACGCGCGATACAAAGACGCTGGCGTTGACCACCAGAGACATTGGATCCCCCACGCTCAATCATGGTGTCATAACCCTCTTTGAAATCTTGAATAAATTCATCGGCTTGGGCAATCTTACAAGCTGCGATGATCTCTTCATCTGTCGCATCCTTATTTCCCCAGCGCATATTTTCTTTAATCGTACCAGAGAAAAGGACATTGGTCTGAAGAACCATGGCCACTTGCTTACGAAGGGAATCAAGATCGTATTCTTTGACATCGTGGCCTGCTACTGTCACCCGACCAGACTCGACATCATAGAGACGAGGAATCAACTGCACCAAGCTTGATTTTCCTGATCCTGTTCCTCCCAAGATACCAATCACTTCCCCTGAACGAATAGAAAGATTAATCCCTTGTAAGACATGGGTCTTGTCGCCATTTTCATCGGTATAAGCAAAAGTCACATCTTCAAAGTTGATCGAACCATCAGCGATTTCTTTGATCCCATTTTCTGGAGAGTCAATCGTCGTTTTGGTCGTTAAGACTTCATTGATCCGCTCAACAGATGCCATAGAAATCGACAACATGACAAAGATCATCATGAACATCATGAGCGACATGAGAATAGTCATGGTGTAGCTAAACATAGAAGTCAAATTCCCAGTAGAAAGTTGGCCACCAACGATCAGATGAGCTCCAATCCATGAGATCAAAAGGAAAGAAGCATACATGGAAAGCATCATAGCTGGGCTACTCAAGACAACGACACGGATAGCCTTCATAAACATGTTGTAAATCAAACGCGAAGCCTTCTTGAATTTAACCGTTTCATCTGCTTCCTTAACGTAAGACTTCACTACCCGCATATTGGTGATGTTTTCCTGAATGCTGTTGTTGAGATTGTCATAAGCTTCAAATACTTCTGTAAAGAGCGGATACACAATCTTCATAATGATGCTTAAGACCGCTGCCAAAAAGATGGTCACATAGACAAAGATCATGGCCATTTCCGGATTGATCAAGAAACAAGCCACAATGGCAAAGATCAAATTGAGCGGTGCCCGCACACAGATCCGGATGACCATTTGATAAGCATTTTGCACATTGGTCACGTCCGTCATCATCCGAGTAACCAGACCACCAGATGAGAACTGATCAATATTCTCAAATGAGAAGGTTTGAACCTTTTTGAAAATAGCCCGACGAAGGTTTTTGGCAAAACCAGCCGATGCATAGGCGCCATAACGGGCAGACTGCATCCCACAAAAGAGGGAGAGAAAGGCACAGACCAGCATGAGCCCACCGTAAAACAAAATATTGTTCATGTTTCTTTGTTGAACACCTTGGTCCAAAAGACTCGCCATGACAAAGGGAATCGAAATCTCAAACATGACTTCAAAGACCATGAACAAGGAAGCCAAAATCGAGGGCTTCTTGAATTCTTTGATCTCGGAAATTAAGGATCGAATCATTATTACCTCCAATGTTATTCATACTTTTTCCTGCGGTAGAAGCAAAGCTTCTTTCCATCGAAAATAGGTCAAAACACACAAAATTCCCTGAGGGAAAGACCCTAGGGATTACGCGTTTTTTATAGTTTTCATTGTAACCTAAATTGCAAAAAAATGCAAGATTTTTAGACAGCATCCGTTTTTCTGTTGGTCTAGTACAAAAGAGGCTGGGACAAAAGTCCTAGCCTCTCAATTGTTTTTGGATTGTCGAGCAAGACGCAGTGGCAGAGTGGGCTATACTACGCTGATTTTATCAGCTTTTACAGCCCTACTCAACTGTGCGGAGGTGGGACGACGAAATCGAATTCTAACGAATTACCGATTTCTGTCCCACTCTCTCTAGGCGTATCCTGTCTTATTCTTCCTTAGACGTAGCGACGAGATTCAAGAAGCGATCAAAGTAGGACTTGTTTTGTTTCAAATCCTTTTTCAGTCTTTGCGCCTCTGTCAATTCATCCGTAATCAAGCCATCAATAGGTTGTTGCAAATACTTGGTCAACTTCTGCTTGTTATTGATGGTCCAGACATAGAGCTCTTTTTTCATCTCATGGGCTTGTGTCACCAAATCCTCCTGATAAGAAAAGTCTTCAATCGCAAAGAAGTCGACCGAATCCTTTTCAAAGCGACCGAATTGAATGGGAATGACATAGCCGGTCTTGATCTCAGGGGCTTTTTTCTCGACCTTTTCCATGACCGACAGATCCAAAGACATGGCCGGATAATCTTTTTCGACCCCTAAGTCCCGCATCTTCTGCACAAAGAGATCCACATAATTAGCAGGCTCTCCACCATGGGGCTTGAGCTCGACCAAGAGCTTCATCTTCAATTCTTTGGCCCGTTTGACATATTCATCAAATGAAGGGATATGACTCGTGTGGCCATTCTGTTGAATCTTGAGACCTTGCACCTCAGCAAGGGTCATGTCTTTCACATCCTTGTCTACCCCAGCAAGACGCTTGAGATTGTAGTCATTCATGACGACAAATTGATGGTCCTTGGTAAGAAGGATATCCATCTCCGCATAAGCTGCCTTTCCCTTGGCAGCTACTTCTAAAGCTTCCAGGGAATTTTCTACCCCTTTAGAAACATCCCCTCTATGGGCGATGAGCTTGATCTGATCATTCACCTTTAGGGTTGCCAGTTCAAAGGCTGAGATTCCCGATTGGACCATTAGAAAGACCACTGTCAGGGCAAAGAGCCCCTTCATCTTTCGACTGCCTTTGGAGCGCATGACCGATCGGCTCGGTACCTCCCATGCAGAATCCAAGATAATGCCGAGCGATCCCACCTTTGTCAAGACTGTAAAAATGAATAGGAAGGTCCGAATCAAGACCAAAAAGATGGTCACCACCCAGAAATACTGGCCTTCTTTATCGATCACGGTCAAGGTAAAGACCAAACCCAAGATCAATAAAATCCCTAGAAAGGTTAAGAGAAACTCAAAGGACAGAATTCTCCATAAGAGACGAAAACCTCCTCTTTTGGTCATGGTCCAGCTTTTTTTCAAGGCACGACCAAATGGCAACTCCTCTACCACGAGGTTGGGAACCGTATAGATCAAGCGAAGATTAAGATAGATAAAGGTCAGCTGCACCACAAAGAGCCCGATGGAGCCAATCGTGGTCTTTTCAAACTCCCCTGTGATAAAGGTTGGAATATAAAGCCCATCCGTCAAGGTCGATCCTATCAAGACACCTGCAACAGGCAAGGTCAAAAGGAGATAGAGCAGAAAATAAAGCAGATTCCTTCCCGCTAGGTCCTTCAAGCGACCAAATGATTGCCGCAAGACCTTTTTAAAGGACAAGTGTCGGTCGGTTCGCGATAGGTAAATGACCGAAATCAGGGTCCGCATCTCCAGCATAAACAAGAAAGCAAAGACCATGATAAAGACCAAAAGCGCCAGCAAGCTCAAGGGATGGCTCATAACAGAGACCAGGTTGTTCTTATCGATATTAGCCTGACCCGCAAGCAAGACTGCCAGATGAAAGACCCAACTCAAGGCCGCAGCCCCTATACCAACTACAAATTGTAGCAAAATTCCAATCGCGATAAAGGACCATTTGTTGCGCCAGATCAAGTAAAAGCCCCCCTTCAGGTCCTGCCAATAAGTCCGTTTCATCTCAATCCCTTTCCTTTCTTTCATTCCCCTAGAATAGCGGAAAAGCCTCCCCTTGTCAATGCGTTTCAAAAGAAAGAGAGTGGGACAAAAGTCCTGGCCTCTCAATTGTCTTTAGATTGTCGAGCAAGACGCAGTGGTTGAGTGGGCTCTACTACGCTGATTTCATCAGCTTTTACAGCCCTACTCAACTGTGCGGAGGTGGGACGACGTAATCGAATTCTAACGAATTACCAATTTCTGTCCCACTCTCTTTTCTATTTATTCTGCTAAGAGCACTTCTTTGATGGTTTGCTTTTGGAGTTTTCTGTTGGATAGATAAAAGAGGCTTTCATAAACCACCGCAAAACCAAGCAAGGTCCAAAAGCACACATTCCAGTCAAAGTTGTGCTCAATCTTTTCAGGTACCGTATCTTTGATCACACCAATCAAGATTTCCATGATGCCGTATTGATAAGCCGTCCCAAGGGCAAATCCTAGATAAGCCCAGAAACGATAAGGAGCGAGAATATGACTTTGGCATTCACGATCGGTGTAGCCAAAAGCCTTCATAAGAGCCAAGGTTTCGCGACTTTCTGAAACGACAATTCCCAATGACAAAAAGAGGATTGAGAAAGAAAGGATCAAACCAATCATAATCATCATGGTTTGGATGATGTCATCTGTGTAGTCCCTTAGGCCAAAAGACAATTGAACCATGGACGCGAAACACATAGAGCCAAAGACCACAAAAAACAGGATCGATTTTCTCCCCCAAATCAGCGACGAAGACAGCTCTTTTAGGAAGGATTTCTCTTTCTTAGAAGCCCTTTTTCTCCTTTTGACCTTGATTGGACTTGGGGATTTTTTCAATAAGCGAAGGGCCGGCGTTTGTAGTTGTCTTCTAGCATAGCCAATCGCAAGGACCATAAAGAAAGTCGTTGGCAGCATCACCAAAGCGACCAAGAGCTGCCAATGAAAATGAATGGTAATGTCTGGCAGAATCCCCTTCTCATTGCGAAAGTCATAAAAATGACCCATCATAAGAAAAGAAGCGAAATAGCCAAGAAGTGCTCCAACTCCAAAACTGAGTCCAAAAGCCCAAAATCGTTTCGCCAACTGGCTATTGCTATAGCCTAAAGCCTTTAAAATCCCTAATTGTTCCTTGTGGTCATCAACAAATTGTTTGATATAAAAACACATGAGAAGGATCGACGTCAAGGACAAGACGACCCCACTGACCATGGCCACCATCCAAGATAGCGAAACCTGGGCATCATAGTAGGTCTGAATCATCGGATTGGATTTAGAAATCTCCAACTGCTCGATATCCAGGTAAAAATTCAAGAAGAGATTGGCCACAAAGACCGCACAAGCCCCAATGATACTGACGACAACTAATTTTCGAATATCTTTTACTGAAAACATGTCTTACCATCCAATCTCATAGGCAGTCTGAGGCTGATCGTTGGTCACAACTTGGGTAATCTTGCCACTATTGACACGAATGATGGTTCTGGCCATATCCGCAATATTTTGGTTGTGCGTCACCATAATGAGGGTAAAGCCTAGCTTTTCCTTTAACTTCCAGATATAGTCGAGAATCTTGCGCCCTGTTTCTTCATCTAGGGCCCCCGTCGGCTCATCTAAGAAGAGAATCTCTGGCTTTTTGGCCAAGGCACGAGCAATGGAGACTCTCTGCTGTTCCCCACCCGACAATTCACTTGGATACTTGTCCAGCTTATCGCCAAGACCCAAATCCTCGATGATCTGCAAAAAATCATGATTGTTTGCCAGATCAGCTCCCATCTTTACATTCTGTCTAACCGTGAGATTCGGTAATAAATAATACTGCTGAAAAATAAAGGCGATCTTCTCACGTCTAAAGGCTGTCAATTGAGCATCCGTGAGTTGAGACAAATCCTGTCCTTGAATGAGAATATGCCCCTCATCTACCTTTTCTAATCCGGATAACACGTTTAAGAGGGTTGACTTTCCTGATCCAGAAGGTCCCAGGATAACCACATCATCCTGGTCTTGAATCTGCAAATCAATCCCTTTTAAAACCTTGGTTTGGCCGTAACTTTTGTGAACATTTTCTAGTTGAATCATTTCTTTCCTACCATTTCTTTGATGAGAGATTGACAAACTTCTGTCAATAAACCAATCACTTCTTCCATGCTGAACTGATAAATGCCAGAAGCAACCATAGAGGCCATCCCGTGTGAGTAGATAAATAAATGCTGGTACAAGCGACTAGCCTCCTCTAACGTCAATGGATAGTCTGCGACAATCGATTCCAGAACCAATTGGTAGCTATGATCCTTCATGGGAAGAAAATCTTGAAAGCGACGAATCGGATCTTTGCTAGGATTTTGGAAAAGCAACTGAAAGAGTTGGGGCTCTTTTGAGGCGAATAGGATATAAGCAACCCCGACAGATCGAAAAGGCTTCTCATCATCTAGGGCCTTGCGAATATACTCCACCACTACCATTTCCGCAGCTACAACAACCTCTGCTTGTAACTCAGCCATATTGGCAAATTGCCCAAAAATGACCCTTGGTGTGGCTCCCAGTTGATCCGCTAATGCTCGAGCCGTCAAACTAGCCAGGCCCTCTTCTCTCACCAATTGTAAAGCTGTCCCAATGATAGCCTCTTTACTAAATTTAACCTTGGGTGGCATAAGACTCCTTTCGCGCAACAGTTGTTGCGCAACAGTTGTTGCGCAACACTTGTTGCATAAAGAATACCATAAAAAAGAAAGACTTGTCAAGAAAAATTCGTAAAGTATAAAACAAAAGACCAGCCCACTGATACAAGTGAAGTCTGGTCTACTAACAAGATTCTAAGGCAAATCATTTCCTGCAGCCAAGTAGATTTGGTACCATTCCTTGCGGGTTAGAGTGACTGTTGCTGCTTTCCCTGCTTCAAGGACATGCTGGGGTTTGGTCGTTCCGATGACAGCCTGCATCTTACCCGGATAGCGAAGGACCCAAGCAAGGGCGATGGCTGTCGGAGTGACCTGGTATTTCTTCGCCAAGTCATTGAGGACATGATTGAGGGCCGCAAACTCTTCCTTGCCGACAAAGTTCCCCTTAAAATAGCCATGCTGGAGGGCAGACCAGGCTTGAATCACCGTATCGGTTAAGCGACAATATTCAAAGACACTGCCATCTCGCACGGCTGCTTTTGGCCCTTCCATGTTGACATGAAAACCAGCCTCAAAGCTAGGCGTAAAGGCGGCACTCAACTGCAACTGGTTGACCTTGAGTGGTTGTTTGACAGCTGTTTTAAGCAATTCCATCATCATAGGATTTTGATTGGACACCCCAAAATGACGGACCTTGCCCGCTTGCTCCAAGTGATCAAAAGCTGCCGCCACTTCTTCCGGCTCCATGAGGGCATCCGGTCGGTGAAGGAGGAGACTATCTAAGCGCTCAATCTGCAAACGCTCGAGGATGCCATTGACGGAGTCCAAAATATAGTCCTTAGAAAAATCAAAATAGGTAAAGCCGTCTTTGCGAATCCCACACTTAGACTGGATCCACATCTGATCCCGAAGATCCGGACGGCCCTTGAGAACCTTCCCCAGCAGGATCTCACACTGACCATTGCCATAGATATCCGCCAGGTCAAAAGTGTTGATCCCAATCGATAAGGCCGCCTCCACCAAGGCCTCCACCTCGTCTTCACTCATCTGACTGATCCGCATCATCCCAAGGACAATCGTGGACAGACGCTCATTTTCAGCAAACTCAATATAGTTCATGTCCGCCTCCTTTTCTGTAGTTCTATTGTAGTGAAAAGGCTTGCAAAAGTCAATGTGAAATCAAAAAGCCCTCAGAAACAACTGAAGGCTTACAGATTGAAGTAGAATGCCTCATTCGTCGTCAACCAACTCCACTTCTCCATGGATTCGGATGTATTCTTCACGCTTTCGATCCAATTCTTCCCAGAGTGGCTCATCAACAGCTTTCATTGCTTCTATCTCTTTCAAGCTAATGTCAACCGCTTCATTGTAGGTTAAATGCAACAAATCTGCATGTTTTGTTTTAAATTCTTCAATGCTCAGCCATGTTTCCTTATCATCTTCGCTAATGTGACCGCCAATGGCAGAGGCTACCTCAATTGCCATGATATAAAGAGCTCGCTTATCAACCGTTAGAATATCTTTATGAGTCGTGATGATTCGTAGATAGTTTCCTTTTTCTCGTCCATCACTTTCATAGGAATCTACAAAATTTAAATTTATATCTTCATACTTAAAAGTCGCCCAAGGATCGTTGCCTACTCTAAAATCAGCCATTCCCCAACGCTCATCATTTGAAGAAAATTTATCCAAACTAACACTAAAATAGAAGTCATCATCACGTGCATAAGAAAACTCAACCTGCACTCCCTTACGTTCCTTGAACCACATTTTCCAAGGATATTCCATACAGGCTTGATAGATGTTAGTTTCGTAGTTACCTTTAAGATATAGTTTCACTCGTCGTCCTCGTCATCCAACTCCACTTCTCCATGGATTCGGATGTATTCTTCATTTCTGCGGTCATCTTCTGCCCAAACCGGGTCTCTCACATCATCCATAAACGGAATTTCCTCCAGACTCATCTCATTAGCCTGTTCATAACTCATCGATAGGATATCTTCATACCGGTTTTTAAATTCCTCCACACTTAACCAGCTCTCTTTATCATCTTCGCTAATCTGACCATCAATAGCAGTCGCAATTTCAATGGCCATAATATAGAAAGCACGTTTATCAACGGTGAGGAGTTCAAGGTGCTTAGTAGCGATTCTTAAACATTCACTTTTCTCACGAAAGTCCGACATCATAGCATCTTCGTAGTCTAGCTCTATATCTTCATATTTATGGGATAAAAAATCATATTTTATCCCTTCCTTAATCTGAACATTACTCCATCTATTATCATGCATCCACTTATTTAATTTTAAGTGGATAGAAAGTTTCTCGATTGGTAAATCTAGATACCCTGCATACGACAAGTCAGGTTCTATTCCATCTTTTTCCCCAAACCACATTCTCTTTGCTAGTTTTAAGTAATCAAACGGGATTTCTTTTGTATAGTCACCTTTAATATAAATTCTCAATCTTCTTCCTCATCGTCATAAACACGTTCGACATGGATTTTGATGTACTCTTCACGCTTCCTATCCAATTCTTCCCAGATGGGATCATCAATAGCGTCAATCGTCTGAATTTCTTCCAAACTCATCTCATTTGCTTCATCAAAAGTTAGAGATAAGATATCTTGGTGCTTTTCCTTGAATTCCTCGACTGTTAGCCATGTTTTCTTATCGTCTTCACTGATTTGTCCATTAAAGATTGTGGCAATCTCAATGGCCATGATATAGAACGCTCTTTTATCAAGAGTGAGCAGTTCAAGGTGGGTAGAAGCGATACGCAAACAGTCTCCATTTTCTCGAAAATCTGTTACATAAGCATTCTCAAATTCCAAATTTAGGTCTTCATCAATTTGTGAATAAAAACGATATTTTATCCCTTCTTGTATCGGAATACACAACCAACGTTCGTCATAATCCTGTTTATTTAGTTTTAGATGAATGGCTATATCATTCCCATCTCTGATTTGAAGAAAACCAGAATAGGAGAGAGATATACCTTCTCCTTGATAGCTTTCGAACCACATTCTCTTCGCTAGTTCTAAATAATCAAACGGAATTTCTTTGGTGTAATCGCCTTTGATATATAATTTCAATCGTCTTCCTCATCGTCATAAACACGTTCACCATGGATTTTGGTGTATTCTTCTCGAAGCCGTTCCTCCTCTTCCCATAGAGGATCTCTTACCGGTACCATTGTCTTTAATTCTTCCAAACTGATTTCAACAGCTTCATCATAAGTCAGTGAAAGAACATCCTTGTGATATTCCTTAAATTCTTCTACACTTAGCCAATTTTGCTTGCCGTCCTCGCTAATCTGACCATCAATGGCAGATGCTACTTCAGCTGCCATAATGTATAAAGCACGTTTGTCTACAGTTAAAACATCTATATGAGATGTTGCGATACGTAGATAATCTCCACGTTCTCTCCACTCTGTAATGAAAGTTTTTTCAAATTCAAGTGTTATACTCTCATATTCCAAAGACAACCAAGGATTACTAGGAATTATAAAAGGAGCCTTATCCCATCTTTCGTCAACTGAAGACCATTTGTGTAACCGAACACCAAAGTAAAAATCATCCTGTAACATAGCATCATCACCAACATTGGAGAAACTTATTTTCTTGCCATTCCGTTCCTTAAACCACATCTTCCAAACAAGCTCTCTAGTTGTGAAGTCTATTTTTTTCGTAAAATCACTTTTGATGTATAGTCTCATAAATCTGAGATATCGCCTCCATGTGCTAGTATATATTCTTTTCGACGAGTGGCTTCTTCCTCCCAAAGAGGGTCATCTACCACATCCATCATTTGAATTTCAGTCAAACTTCGTTCATTTGCTTCTTCAAAAGTTAGAGATAGAATAGCCTCGTGCTTTTTCCTAAACTCCTCGACTGTTAGCCATGTCTTCTTATTATCCTCGCTAATTTGCCCGTCAATCACCTTTGCAATCTCAAGCGCCATAATGTACATGGCGCGTTTATCAACTGTTAAAACTTCTAGATGGCTGGTTAAAATACGGAGATAGTCTCCCTTTTCATTATAATCCGTAGCGAATGCATTTTCAAACTCTATCTCAATACATTCGTCAAGATGTGAAAAGAGTCTTCGTACCCCTTCCTTTAGGGGGACACTAGACCATCTCTTATCGGCAGTGCCTTTCCTCAGGGATAAATTTACAGAAAAATCTTCTTGTAATGCATCATTGTCTCCTGCATTTGAGTAAGATACTTGCTTTTCTTCTGGAAACCACATTTTGCCAGCTAGTTCTAAATAACCATAAGGTACTCTTTTTGTATAATCGCCTTTGATGTAGAGTCTCATTCGTCCTTTTCTCTATTCTCTTTATTCCCATCCATCATATCATAATTTAATAAATAATACATGTTCATATGAAGGTATATCGTTTTAAATAGTCCACCGATAAATTTCAATGCATGCTAAAAGCCCTCAGCAATAACTGAGAGCTCAGCTGATTAGCGATAGCTAAGAGCACGTTTGATGGTCTTCCATGGTCCGAGGTCATCGGTCTGAAGGATCAGGCTCGCATAGATACGGGCAATGAGCACTGTTCCCACAATGGTAAAGAGAACTGCAATTCCCAATGAACCCCAAGCTTCAAGACCAGTCGCGTAGCCATTGATGGTACGGAATGGCATGAAGAAGGTTGAGATAAAAGGAATGTAGGAACCGATCTTTAATAAGAAGACATCACCGGCACTTCCCAAGGTGGTTACCCCAAGGAAGCTAAAGATAACTAACATCATCAGTGGCGAAATCGCTTTTCCTGAATCTTCAGGTCGTGCAACTGTGGAACCTAAGAAGGCAGAGAGCACCACATACATAAAGATCCCAAGGATAATGAAGAAGACGGTATTAAGCGAGATCGCTTCTGCTAGGTGTTGGGTAATTGGAGAGTTTGGAGCGAGAATATCCTTGACAACTGGGATATCTGCTCTAAAAATCCAAACAGCTACTAACCCAACGACATAGACAAAAATATGGGTAAAAATCACTCCGAAGAGTCCGAGCATGCGTGCGAAGAAATAGTCGGTTGCTTTGATACTAGAGAAGACCACTTCCATGATCTTGGTTCCCTTTTCACTGGCCACTTCTTGGGCTGTGATACTAGAGTAGAAGATCAAAATCATATAAAGCAGCATTCCCAGACCACCTGCAACCATGGTTTGCACCATTTTCAAGCCTTCTTTTTTCTCGTCAATTTTTTCTTTGAGAGAAACCTGTTGAGACAAGGCTGTCAGCTGCTCTTTGCTTAGATTGGCACGCGCTAGATTGATCCCTTGTTGGACCTGGCTTAATTTCGCAGTGACAAGGCTTTTCAATTCCATTTTCATGGCTTGATCACCCACATAAGTGGCTTCTAGCTGGCCATCTTTTTCATCGACCGTTAGGTAAGCAGCTGCTTTCTCATCCTTGATAGCTTTTTTAGCTGCAGCTTCATCCTTGTAGTCCAAGGTCAAGCCATCAGTTCCTTTGAGACTTTCTTTGACAGCTGGAACTTCTGTCACCAAGGCCACCTGGTTTTTGGCATCTGTAGAAGAACCTGTCAGATAACCGATTCCAATGCTCAATCCTAAAAAGAGGAAGGGACCGAAGACCATGAAGAGGAAACTCCATGATTTCACTTGTCTGATATAGGTTTCTTTCATTACGACAAACATCTGTTTCATACTTCTACTCCTGATTCAAGTTTAAAAATCTCATCAATAGTTGGGGCTTGGTGGTCAAAGGTTGCTAGGTAGCGACCCTTGGTCAAGCGGTCAAATAATTCTGGACCAGCTGACGCATCATCCAAGATCAACTTCCAAGTACCTTGCTTGGTCATGCTGACCTTGGTCACGTGTGGCAGAGCTTCTAGCTCTTCTTTGCTAAAGTCGTTAGAAACAAAGAGACGAGTCTTGCCATAGCTATTACGGACCTCTTGGACTGGCCCTGAAAGGACAACCGAACCATCACGGATCATTAGGATATCATCACACAACTCTTCGACATTGGTCATGACGTGGTCAGAAAAGATAATGGTTGCCCCACGCTCTTTTTCTTCAAAAATGACCTGCTTGAGCACTTCTGTATTGACCGGATCCAAGCCGCTAAAGGGTTCATCTAAAATGATCAATTTAGGCTCATGGATCAAGGTGATGATCAATTGAACCTTCTGTTGGTTCCCTTTTGAGAGACTCTTTATTTTATCGGTCAATTTTCCTTTTACTTGGAGTTTTTCCATCCAGGTCGGTAATTTTTCCTTGACCTCAGCAGTGCTCATTCCTTTTAAGGCAGCCAAATAGCGGACCTGCTCAAAAATCGTGAGTTTTGGCATAAGACTACGTTCTTCTGGCAAATAGCCAATTTCCTTGTAGGTTTCTTGGGTGATCGCTTTGCCACCTAGGCGAATCTCGCCACTGTAGTCCAAAAAGCGCAAGATACTGTGGAAAATAGTTGTTTTCCCGGCACCATTTTTCCCAACTAAGCCAAGGATATGCCCTTGTTGAGCTGTCAGATCTACTCCGAAGAGAACCTGCTTATTCCCAAAGCTTTTTTCTAAATTTCTAATTTCTAACATAGATGACTCCTCTACTCTTTATAATAACGTTTGGTAATCTTGTATTGTGAGACCAAGATATAGACATAAATCAGTGATACCACTACTAATGCTAACAAGATATCTGTATGGAAAGCAATGCCAACTAAGAATATCGCAATTAAGGAAATCGGTAAGATATAATTGCTTAACTTAATGATAATTTCATAGTTTTCCTCGTAGCTAATCTGCTTTTCTGCTTCATCCATCATACTCATCATAAATTCACGCACTTCCTTGGCATTGGCATTGCGGGGAATCGGTTTTCCATAAATCAGATGGAAGGTCTTGCGAAAGAAGATATCCGATAGGAAAAATAGGGCAATCAAGACAAGAAAGAGATAGAGCATGGTAAAGTCTCCAAAGATAAAAGCCATGTCCCCAGCGCCAGGTCTATCTAAGTAAACCAATTGACTATAAAAAATGACGAATAAAAAGTAGGGCAAGATCATGATGCCTTTAAAAATGGTCGCTAAGCCATATAGTTTTTTCTTCTGGATGTCATAGTGATAGGCTTCATCATCGTCTTCTATTTGGAGCATTTTTTGATGGACTTTTCTCGCGCACATCAGTAAGGTTATCGTGAGTATAAATGCGACTAAGAATAAAACTGCTGAGCCCAAAAGAAGTACTTCTTTACTAAAGAAGGATTGGATTTCTAGGGGCTTTTCGGATCCAAACATTCCTGTCAAAAAACTGATAACTCCTCCTATCAAGCCGGAAACTGTAATGATCCCTACATTTCTCCAAAAACGAAAACGGGCTGACCTTTCTTTATACTTCTTTTTCATTGTTATTCCTCTTCCTCTACTAGACTAAAAACATTTTCCACCGGTTCCTTGAATATCTGGGCGATGGTGATCGCAATGATAACCGAAGGGGTGTACTCCCCTCTCTCCAAGAGACTGATCGACTGGCGCGAGACTCCAGCTAGCTTGGCTAGCTCAGATTGGTTGAGACCATCACGCGCCCTCAGCTCTTTCAATCGATTTTTTAAAATCATGGCATCAGCCCCCTTATAGTTGAATACCTTGAATATCTTCGATACGGACTAACTTGGTTTCCCTCTGTTGTTTATGAATCACACGGGTCAGTTTGACCCAATCTTCATCGATATCTATAATTTCATACTCAAATCCAACACCATCTACTGTAACAGTGGCCGTTTGGCCTTTCAATTCTTCTAAAAGTCTAGACATGTCTTGATTTCCTTTCACTTGTTTTTCTAATCGTCTGATGCGTCTGTTCAATCCTTTTATCTTCTTTTCTGAGCTTGCATAAACGATAACCAGAAAAGGGATAAATAGAATCCATATGGCTCCCATAAGAAACCTCCCCTTCTTTCAACTAAAAACATTGTAACACTTCTTTTTCTTTTTGACAAGCATATTTGTCAAAAAAATAAAAATATTTGTCAAAAATAAAAATATGGTTGACAAGATCATTTGAGGTAAGAAATAAAAGGCCCGCATTTGCGCACCTTTTAGCGTTCCTTTTTCCATTGACAAGCTCTGTAAGAAATTTTTATAATGAAGAAAATACTACTAAGGAGGATCTACATGACGATTCGTTCAGCTCAACCAAAAGATATTCCTGCTTTGCTTGGTCTCTTAGAACAAATTCTTTCCGTTCACCACCAAGCCCGTCCCGATATTTTCAAAGAAAGTGGCGGAAAATATAGTGAAGAAGAATTGAAAAAGTTAATGACGCAAGAGCAGACACCGATTTTCGTCTACGAAAATGCGGATGACCAGATCCTAGGACATCTCTTCATCACCATTAAAGAAGTCTCTGACAATCCTGTGCTTCATCCGATAAAAACCCTCTTCATCGAAGACTTGTGTGTCGATCAAGCAGCGCGTGGACAAAAGATCGGTGATCAACTTTATCAATTCGCTGTCAGCTATGCCAAGGAAATCGGCTGCTACAACCTGACTCTTAATGTCTGGAATGACAATGAAGGAGCCCTTCGCTTCTATCAAAGACAGGGCATGAAACCTCAAGAAACGGTCATGGAAACCATCTTGTAAAATGAATTTTAAAAACCGTTGATGAGTCATCAACGGTTTTTTCTATACACATTTTAACGTACTTCTGCGTCTACTTTTTCTTCGAGAGAAGCTTGGATTTTTTCCATGTAGCGTGCAACTTCTTCATCTGTCAAGCTATCTTCTGGATTTTGGAAGGTCAAGCTATAAGCCATTGACTTCATACCAAGTCCTAGTTTTTCGCCTGAGAAGACGTCAAAGAGTTTGATATCTGTCAAACGTTTCACGCCAGCTGCTTGGATGGCATCGACCACCTCTTGGTGAGTCACTTCTGCTTTGAGGAGAAGGGCGATATCACGGCTCACAGCTGGGAATTTAGTGATTTCCACAAAGGCTGCGGCTGGTTGAAGAGCTGCTTCAATAGCAGATAAGTTCAATTCTGCCACATAGGTTTCTGGGATATCATAAGACTTAGCTGTTACAGGATGCACTTGCCCCAAGACCCCAATCACCTGGTCACCAAGTGAGAGCAAGGCTGTCCGTCCTGGGTGGAGACTCTTGATTTCTTGTGTTGCTGTATAAGTCACTTCAAGACCCAAGCGAGCAAAGAGGGCTTCCAAGATTCCCTTGGCATAGAAGAAGTCAACCGGAACAGCTGGAGTTTGGAAATCTTTTTCAGCAACTAAACCTGTCAAAGCAAAAGCAAAGCTGTTGATTTCATTTGGCAAGTCTTCTTTTGGATTGCCTTTCTGTTCAAAGACTTTTCCGATCTCATAGAGGGCCAAATCTTTGTTCTTACGCGCTACGTTGTAGGCAACTGTATCCAAAATACCTGAAACCATATTTTGACGGAGAACAGAACGGTCCACAGTCATTGGCCACATGAGCTCCGTTAAGTTGCTTGGTGCAGTCGTGAACTCCACTGCTTTTTCAGGAGTTGTCAGTGCATAAGTAATGATTTCAGTCAATCCAGCCCCTTCAGCGATAGTCCGAACTTGGCGACGCAATTTTTGAGTCGCTGTCAATTCACCGGCTGTCCCGTCATCTTTTGGAAGGGTTGCTGGTAATTTGTCATAACCATAAATTCGAGCAATTTCTTCAAAGAGGTCCGCTTCGATAGTGATGTCCCAACGGCGACGAGGAACGCTGACTGTGAAGTTTTCTGCATTTCCAGAAAGGCCAAAACCAAGACGACGGAAGACATCCTCTACATCCGCGTAGGAAAGCTCAGTACCAAGGACACGGTTAACGTCTGCAAGAGTGGAAGAAACTTCTACATCAGAAGTATCCAATTCACCTGCTGAAACAATACCTTTACGAACAGTTGCACCAGCCAATTCTGCAATCATGCTTGCAGCTGCATCAAGGGCTTCATTAACGGTTGCCACATTGATGCCTTTTTCAAAGCGAGAAGAAGATTCTGAACGAAGGTTGAGGCGACCACTAGTCTTACGGATTGATTTACCATTGAAGACAGCAGCTTCAAGGACGACACGACTAGACTTTTCAGAGATTTCTGTAGCCTCTCCACCCATGACACCGGCAAGGGCTACTGGTTTGTCAGCAACCGTAATCACGAGATCACTTGTTTCCAACTCACGCTCTTCCCCGTCCAAGGTCACCAATTTTTCACCAGCACGCGCTTCACGCACACGGATGTCATTTCCTTCAAAAGTATCCAAGTCAAAGGCATGCATAGGCTGACCAAAGTAAAGCAGGATATAGTTGGTCACGTCAACGACATTATTGATGGGACGGATGCCCTCGTTCATGAGGAGGTTTTGCAACCATTGTGGACTTGGTGCGATGGTCACATTGTCCAAGATACGAGCTGCATAATAAGGAGCCTTGTCTGTGTCAATGCTGATAGAAAGAGCATCCGCTGCAACTTGGTCTGTTTCGGTCAAGGTAAAGTCTTTGAAGTTGACAGCCTTGTCATAGATGGCTGCTACTTCGTGAGCTACCCCACGCATCGAAAGAGCATCTGCACGGTTTGGAGTGATAGAAAGCTCGATGATTTCATCATCCAAGTCTAGATAAGAGAAGACTTCCTCACCTGGGACAGCATCTTCTGGCAAGATTTGGATCCCATCTGCAAATTCTTTCGGTACAACGGAATCAGAAATGCCCAATTCACCAAGTGAGCAGATCATTCCGAGAGATTCCAACCCACGGATTTTCCCTTTTTTGATCTTGTAGTTGTCCGCGATGCGAGCACCTGGAAGAGCCACCATGACCTTGATGCCTGCACGCACATTTGGTGCTCCACAGACGATTTGACGGGCTTCTTCTTCACCCACATTAACTTGGCAGACATGAAGGTGTGTCTCTGGCACATCTTCACAAGACAAGACTTCTCCGACGACAATTTTTGAGAGACCATCAGCAGGCGATTCCACACCTTCTACTTCGATCCCTGTAGTTGACATTTTTTCAGCCAATTCTTCTGATGGCACATCCACGTCCACCAATTGTTTTAACCATTTATATGATACTAACATAATTCCGATCATAAGATCCCACTAGGTGAGATCTTCTCAATTCCTTTCTCTCAATTTGAACCCACAATTAAGCTTACGGATTCTCCTTCAAATGCTTGCGCAGCAACCAGTCTGTATCCACGGTTTCCCCTGTGATAAAGTGGTGCTCGCTAAACCGTTCAAATCCGAATTGTTTGTAAAAGTTTTGTGCCTTAAAATTTCGTTCCCAGACACCCAGCCAGGCCCAGTCAAATCCACGTTTTTGAGCCTCTTTCAAGGCAAAGGTAAACATTTCCTTGCCATAGCCCTTGCCATGATGTTCTTTTTTGACATAGATGCGCTGGATTTCAAAAGCATTGTCCATCTCTACTGGCTCTGTTTGTGCCTTACCCCAGTTAAACTTGAGAAAACCACAAATTTCCTGATGGTGATCAAGGACAAAATAGGTCTCTGATTCCGGGTCTGCCAAATCCTTTTGGATTTGCTCTAGCGATAAAACTGTCTGGTAATAATCTTCCATATCGGCATCCGAGATGTAGGGACCAAAGGTATCCCCGTAGGTTTCCACCTCTAATTCCCTTAAAATTTGAAATTCATTAGGCTTAACTTTTACTAACATGATAATTTAAATTGTTCTGAAAAACGGATATCCCCTTGATAGAAGCCACGGATATCATTGATTCCGTAACGAAGCATAGCCACACGCTCTTGACCAAGTCCAAAGGCAAATCCTGAATAAACTGTTGGGTCAATACCACTCATCTCAAGGACGCGTGGGTGAACCATACCGGCTCCCATGATTTCAATCCAACCAGTTTTCTTACATACGTTACATCCAGCTCCACCACATTTGAAGCAAGAAACGTCCACCTCAACCGATGGCTCAGTGAATGGGAAGTAAGAAGGACGCAGACGGATTTGACGTTCTGCACCAAACATCTTTTGCACGATCAATTGTAGCGTTCCTTGAAGGTCTGCCATAGAAATGTTCTTCCCAACAACCAAACCTTCGATCTGATGGAACTGGTGGCTGTGGGTCGCATCATCTGTATCCCGACGGAAAACACGCCCTGGAGAGATCATCTTCAATGGTCCCTTGCTAAAGTCATGCGCATCCATCGCCCGCGCCTGTACTGGTGAGGTATGGGTCCGAAGCAAGATTTCTTCTGTGATATAGAAGGTATCCTGCATATCCCGCGCAGGGTGATCTTTAGGCAGATTCATGCGTTCAAAGTTGTAGTAGTCTTGCTCCACTTCAAAGCCATCCACGACTTGGTAACCCATTCCGATAAAGATATCTTCGATTTCTTCACTGGTTTGGGTCAAGATATGACGGTAACCACTAGCAACCGGACGCCCTGGAAGCGTCACATCGATACTTTCGCTAGCTAGTTTAGCTTGGACTTTCTTTTCTTCCAAGAGTTTGGTTGTTTCTTCAAAAGCAGCCGTCAAGACATCGCGAGCTTCATTGACGTGTTTCCCGATAACCGGACGCATCTCAGCAGAGACATCTTTCATCCCTTTGAGGATCTCAGTCAAAGATCCTTTTTTCCCAAGGACAGAGACCCGTAGTTCTTGCAATTCTTTTTCATTTTCAGCAGAGATCTGCTTCAAAGCTGCCAGCGTTTCTTCGCGAAGCGCTTTTAATTGTTCTTCAATCGTTGACATATTTCCTCCACCATGGTCCCTCTACAGACATAGAAAAAACCACGCGCCAACACCCACATTCGGAGCGTTGACACGCGGTACCATCCGTTTTTATCTGTAAACCAGACCTTAATTTCTAAATCCTTTACGCAAGTGAATTCACTCAGCTTTCATGCAAAGAGCTTTCAGTCACGGCCCTTCTCCCTGTCGCACTTCCATTGAGATACTAGTCTTGCAGATTTCTATTCGATTACTATCTAGTTTAGCAGATTTTTTGTTAAAAAACAAGTTAGATGAGACTAATTTCAATAGACAAAGGAACAAGAGGCAGTGCATTATCTATTTACCTTGTCTGTTGCATCTGCTTTCTTCTTCAATAGAAGAGTGGCTGCTTGGTTAAAACCATCACACCAGTTATACCATTTTGCTTCATACTCATCTTGAGGTAAGATACGATGTTTTAAATCCAAAACAGAGGTTATCTTTCTTTCCTCGCAAGCTTGCGCATAGAGAGCATACAACTCATCGCCACCATCTCTATCAAGCTCAGCAGAAATCATATCCCGACCTGCCAATAAAGCCTGATAAGCCCTGTGATGCCCGTCTGTAATCAAGAAGCGATTTCCAAATGCAAGAACACTAATTGGATCTACATTGATGATGTCTGCCGACTGATCCAGCATCTGAATAGCTTGTAACTTCTTTTCTGATAAATATAGTTGGGTCGGATGAAGATCTGTTATATTAACTTCCATATCTTTCTCCTCTATCATGAGTAACAAAGCTGGTCGTGAGCACTGGTAAACATTTTTAAATATCACAATTTAAAGACCTACCAATGCTAAATTCCCCTGCCATTCTTGTGATTCGTTTCCTTTTTATTTAATGACTTGTCCAGCATCTTTCAAGACAGATTCTGGAATAGTAATGCCCAATTCATCAGCGACTTTTTTATTGATGACAGATTTTCCTTGGCTAAAGATTTCAACAGGTGTATCCGCAGGTTTTTGACCTTTCAAGATCTTCGCAGCCATTTTACCAGTTGCTACTCCAAGATCATGTTGGTCGACAACGACTGAACCAAGACCACCAGCTTCTACCATAGCTGTCGCACTTGGGAAGATTGGTTTTTTAGCTGTTTTGTTTGCTTCGACTACAGTTGAGAAGGCTGAAGCGATGGTGTTGTCAATTGGAACCCAGATGGCATCCACTTTCCCAGTCATCACAGATACTGTTGAAGCAATTTCATTTGTAGAAGGTACTGAATAAGGAACCACCTTGTAACCTGCTTTTTCAGCCAATTTTGTAAATTCTTCTACTTGCGTTTTAGAATTATCCTCACTGGTTGAGTATAGGATTCCGATTGTTTTCACGTTTGGAGTCAACTCTTTGATCAATTTCAACTGTTGCTCAGTTGGATTGTGGTCAGATACCCCAGTGATATTGCCACCTGGTTTTTTTAAATCTTTGACCAATTTAGCACCGACCGGATCGGTGATAGCACCCATGACAATTGGTTTGTCTTTGGTTGCACTAGCCAAACCTTGAGCAGATGGAGTTGCAATCCCAATCAAGACTTGGTTATCCTTGTCTACCAATTGTTTACTCATGGTCGCAACTTTGTTTTGGTCGCCTTCTGCATTGAGGAAATCAATGTCCACTTTGTCCTTGTCATAACCTTCTTCAGCTAAACCATCTTGAATCCCTTTGTAGATCAAGTCGAGCGAAGGGTGGCTGACCAACTGCAAGACCCCAACTTTAGCCTTTTCATTGCTGCTTGCTGCCTTGTTATCTTTGCCTGCTGTAGCTGAATAGATCGCTGTCCCAATGACTGCTGCTGCAATCAAACCAATAATTCCCATTAAACGTTTATTTTTCATTTTTAATACCTCTTCTATTTTTCATTTTCTTCTTTTTTTCCATCATCTAAAGACTGCGACGCCATCGTTTCTTCATATCTTTTCTCCCTTCTCATCTAAAACAAAAAACACGCCCACACATAGCAAAAGCTATGTGAGGACGTGTCATCGCGGTGCCACCTCACTTATGGGAAAAAGATAGTCTCCCCCATATCTCTGTCTTGTCTAGCAACAAGTTGCACGATAAGGTGTGCCAACCGAATTTTTATTGTTTCAAATTCATCTCATCATTAGTCCAATTTCATAAACTGCCGCTACCCACTCTCAGCAACCGTGGGCTCTCTTGAAACTTTCATTTACTACTTTTCTAATTTCTTACATTTTAAAATTTTCTTTCAAAATTGTCAATACTTTTTCTGCATTTTTTTGAAAACGTTCGCATTTTCTATTGAACAGCCCCTAGCTTCTTTCTAGGATTTCCGCACTAATTTTGATATAATTTACTAGAATAAACGCTAGAATGATGAGGAATCCCATGTCTTTTGATGGATTTTTTTTACACCATATGGTGCAAGAATTGAAGGCCGAACTATTGAGCGGTCGCATTCAAAAAATTAACCAACCTTTCGAGCAAGAATTGGTGCTCCAAATCCGAGGCAATCGGAAAAACCAAAAGCTCTTGCTCTCTGCCCATTCTGTCTTTGGACGGATTCAACGGACCCAGACCAACTTTGAAAATCCTGCCTTTCCCAATACCTTTATTATGGTTATGCGCAAATATCTTCAAGGCGCTGTCATTGAAGGAATTGAGCAAATGGAAAACGACCGGATTCTTGAAATCCGTGTCTCCAATAAAAACGAAATTGGAGATGCCATTTCTGTCAGCCTCATGATCGAAATCATGGGCAAGCACAGTAATATTATTCTCCTGGACCGCACCAGCAATAAAATTATCGAAGCCATTAAACATGTCGGCTTCTCACAAAATAGCTACCGGACCATTCTCCCTGGATCAACCTATGTAGCTCCTCCGAAAACCAACGCAGTCAATCCTTTTACAATTGGAGATGAAGCCCTCTTTGCCCTTCTTCACAAGGAAGAATTAAGCCCAAAGAACCTTCAAAAATGTTTCCAAGGTTTGGGGCGAGATACGGCTCAAGAATTGGCCAAGCGACTTGAGACGGATGAAAAATTAAAGACCTTCCGTGCCTTTTTCGAGGCACCTTCTGAGCCTCGCCTAACGACCAAATCCTTCTCGGCTATCCCCTTTGCAGATGCGACCAATCAAACCTTTGAGACACTTTCCGATCTGCTGGATAACTATTACCGAGACAAGGCTGAGCGCGATCGAGTGCAACAACAGGCCAGTGAATTGATCCGCAAGGTCGAAAACGATCTTGAAAAGAACCGGAAAAAATTAGCCAAACAAGAAGCTGAGTTAGTGGCGACCGACAATGCGGAAGAATTCCGCCAAAAAGGAGAATTGCTGACAACCTTCCTCCATCAGGTACCCAACGACCAAGACCAGGTTGTTTTGGATAATTACTATACAAATGAACCGATCACCATTCAACTTAACAAGGCCCTGACCCCCAATCAAAATGCCCAACGCTACTTCAAACGCTACCAGAAGTTAAAAGAAGCCGTCAAACATTTGACCATCCTCATTCAAGAAACCAAGGAAACCATTTCTTATCTTGAAACTGTTGAAACGGCCCTTTCTCAAGCGAGCCTGGCTGAGGTGGCAGAGATTCGTGAAGAGTTAATCCAGACCGGCTTTATCAAACGGCGCAACCGAGAAAAAATCCATAAACGGAAAAAACCAGAAAAATACCTGGCTAGTGATGGCAAAACCATCATTTTAGTGGGTCGCAATAATCTGCAAAACGATGAACTGACCTTTAAGATCGCTAAAAAAGACGAGCTCTGGTTCCATGCCAAAGATATCCCAGGCAGCCATGTCGTCATTACAGGAAATCTCGATCCGACGGATGAAGTGAAGACCGATGCCGCAGAGTTGGCCGCCTACTATTCCAAGGCCCGTCTCTCAAATCTGGTACAAGTAGATATGATCGAAGCCAAGAAACTCAATAAACCAACCGGAGGAAAACCAGGCTTTGTGACCTATACTGGCCAGAAGACTCTGAGGGTTACCCCAGAAGAAGAAAAAATCAAAGCCATGAAACTAACAGACTGATTTCAAAAATAAAAGAGAGTGGGACAGAAATCGGTAATTCGTTAGAATTCGATTTCGTCGTCCCACCTCCGCACAGTTGAGTAGGGCTGTAAAAGCTGATGAAATCAGCGTAGTAGAGCCCACTCAACCACTGCGTC
>NZ_JAQFJL010000016.1:0-56822 GCF_030440045.1 Streptococcus sp. SP8
AGATATTGACAACGTAAGGTTAACTTGTTAGAATATAGATGTTCAATTTTGAATGTTTAATCATTCAGAGTTAAGTGACGATAGCCTAGGAGATACACCTGTACCCATGCCGAACACAGCAGTTAAGTCCTAGAACGCCGGAAGTAGTTGGGGGTTGCCCCCTGTGAGATAAGGTAGTCGCTTAGCAAGAGATTGAGCCTAGTAGATACTAGGCTCATTTGGGAGTTTAGCTCAGCTAAGGAGAACGCAAGTTCGACTTTGTTGAAACTGACGTAAGTCAGTGCACGACAGGGATCCAGTGAGTTAAACGACCATTTGGGAGTTTAGCTCAGCTGGGAGAGCATCTGCCTTACAAGCAGAGGGTCAGCGGTTCGATCCCGTTAACTCCCATTTAAGCGGGTGTAGTTTAGTGGTAAAACTACAGCCTTCCAAGCTGTTGTCGCGAGTTCGATTCTCGTCACCCGCTTTGAACATAGGTTCATTACCAAGTTTTTTAACTTGGGCGCGTAGCTCAGGTGGTTAGAGCGCACGCCTGATAAGCGTGAGGTCGGTGGTTCGAGTCCACTCGTGCCCATTAATAGTATGGTCCGTTGGTCAAGGGGTTAAGACACCGCCTTTTCACGGCGGTAACACGGGTTCGAATCCCGTACGGACTATATATTTGGAGGATTACCCAAGTCCGGCTGAAGGGAACGGTCTTGAAAACCGTCAGGCGTGTAAAAGCGTGCGTGGGTTCGAATCCCACATCCTCCTTAATATTAACGCGGGATGGAGCAGCTCGGTAGCTCGTCGGGCTCATAACCCGAAGGTCGTAGGTTCAAATCCTGCTCCCGCAATTTGGCTCGGTAGCTCAGTTGGTAGAGCAATGGATTGAAGCTCCATGTGTCGGCGGTTCGATTCCGTCTCGCGCCATCAATTCAATAATCAGGAAGGGTAGCGAAGAGGCTAAACGCGGCGGACTGTAAATCCGCTCCTTCGGGTTCGGGGGTTCGAATCCCTCCCCTTCCATCCTTTACGGGCATAGTTTAAAGGTAGAACTAAGGTCTCCAAAACCTTCAGTGTGGGTTCAATTCCTACTGCCCGTGTTAATAATTATGGCGGGTGTGGTGAAGTGGTTAACACACCAGATTGTGGCTCTGGCATGCGTGGGTTCGATCCCCATCACTCGCCTATTTATTAATATTATTATTGGGGTATAGCCAAGCGGTAAGGCAAGGGACTTTGACTCCCTCATGCGTTGGTTCGAATCCAGCTACCCCAGTTAAATTTATGCCGGCGTGGCGGAATTGGCAGACGCGCTGGACTCAAAATCCAGTGTCCGCAAGGACGTGCCGGTTCGACCCCGGCCGCCGGTATAGTTTAAAAGACAAGGTTTTCGGACCTTGTCTTTTTTTCTTTGTTGTGTGTCGAGTTACCAATTTTTTCCATTTTAAAATAAATCATCAAGTTTATTAGCCAATGTTTTCTGTTTGCTAGGGTACAAATGGGAATAAGTATCAATTGTTGTCGTAATAGATGCGTGTCCTAATCTTTCTTTAACAATAAGATAATCTTCCCCTTGATTTATAAGTAATGAAGCATGAGAGTGTCTTAAATCATGAATTCTTATTCTCTTTAAATCTTTATCCCTTTCTAGTATTTGCTTAAACTTCTTATCAATCATATTTTTTGTAATAGTTATTGGTGTACTCTGTATTATTTGTAGTTCGTCAGTATTTTCGGTAAATTCCTTAAGTCTTTCTTTTTGTTTTTCTTTCCAATCTTTTAGCATTTCCGTTAATTTCTGATTGATTGTAATATTTCTTGTACCTGATCGTGTTTTTGTTGTATTAATGTAGCTTGTATTATTTACAAAGTATACCGTTTTGGTAACGAAAATTGTATTTGTTAAAAGATTTATATCATTCCAGTTCAATGCGAGTATTTCTCCCATTCTCATCCCAGTAAAGAAAGCAATTACGAAAAACAGGTCATAGCTTGTTTCATCATCTTGAATAAGTTCTCTAAATCTCGTGAATTCTTCTATACTCCAAAATTTGATATTAGGCTTCCTAATTGGTAATTTTCTAAGATTCTCAACAGGATTTTTATCAATGAGGGATTTTCTTATACCAGTATCAAAAATTTTTTTAAGTAAAATTAGAACCTTATTAATTGTATTATAGCTTAAAACTTCATTTTCATTTTGTTTTTTAGGTTTTGTTTTCAGGTATTCACGAAATTCGAATATATGGTCATACGTTAATTTGTTTAAATTTGTATTTTTAAAATATGGTTTAATATGACGCTCATAATTGTTTCTTTGTGTACTTGTATAGCTTATTTTTCTGCCATTTTTCAGATCATCTTCTTCAAGTAAGTCGAATAACATATCTGTTGTTACTACAAAGTCAAATTGTTTTTCTTTTAATTCTACAACTCTAATATGTTGTTCAAGTTCTAGGGCTTCTTTTTTAGATTTTAATCCTTTTCGAATGATACGTATTCTTTTTTGTGTGACGGGGTGGAAACCATTAGAAACATCAACGGTCCATTTACCACTTTTAGTTTTACGAATAGTCATTCATTATGCTTCTTTCTGGAGTTTAATTCCTAATAGTTCTTCAGCGACACTGGCTGGAATTGTACCAATCCGTTTGTTATCGTAGATGTTAAAACCACGATTCACCAATAGTACCTTGCCAGTATGGATAATCTTTCTTGCAGTTCCTGGAGCAAATCCAAGTTCGATAAGGTCATCTTTTGTTACAGTTTTAATCATGTGATCTCCTTTTCTATTCAGATTAAGTAAGGGGAGGATTAACTCCCCTTGTCTGATACTTATTTTTGTTTTACATCTACTAAATGGATAGCATCCGCCTTGTAATACATCGTTGAACTAATCATAGTGGCTTGTAAATTGTCAAATGTAACTGGTACTTGATCCATTGCTTGGATATAGTCATTATCAACCAAGGCATCTGGATTATCTACTGAGACTTGGGTTGATTTCTTTTTGAATTGTCCATCCTTGATTGTTACATTGTATTTCCAACCGATGATTTTATTGGTATTAAAACGTCTTTCGCTACCATCTCGGTTTTTGATAATTTCTCCGTTTGCATCTGCTCGGACTTCAGTTTCAAATTTTGGAATAACTTCATCCAATTCAAATTTTGTTCCAATGTTATTAAAATTCCAGTCATTTTGTGAAAGCATTTTTGCCATAATTAATTTCTCCTTTTGATATTTTCTTTGATTGTAGGGATTAAATCTTCTCTTTTAAAGAGAATTGCCCTTTCTATTAATCCACTTGCTAAATCTGGTGGATATTCCATTTTGTTGAGTGCGAGATAGTTAGATTTCTCATACTCATGCAGTAAATTATTGTCGTATAGAAATTTATACGCTTTTAGAATAGCTCCAGAACCTTTATAGGTAAACCATTCTAATTTTTGTTCTAGTTCTGTTTTTTGTTTTGAAATAATGATAGAGACAGGTTTTGAGTGACCTAAAAACTTTCCCCAAGATCTCAAAGGTTTTGAGAAGTGACTATCACTATAGAACCTCACTTTTTCTTTGAGATATCCCTTGGTAAAGTTGAGAAGATCTATTTCTGAATGCAACCATTCTTGAATGAAGTAGTGAGCTTTTTCTTTCCTAAGTTCTAACTCAGTTCTTATCCAATTTTCTATATACCGCTTGCTGATACCGAGCTTCTCAGCTCGTTCTAAGCGTTTATCGTAAATTCTAAGTCTTTCATCATCATTGGGTTTTCTCAAATATAAGGTCTGGCCGATTGTTTCATCTCCGTAGGTATTGTAGTAGGTGCTTTTTCCATATATAAAGCGTTTCTTCTGACAAATCTTTAGAAGCTGATTAGGAGTGAAATAGGGTGTTTCATTAAAATCATCTATTGCAATATCAATTCGTCTTACTGAAAATTGATTGTAATTGTAGTAGAGGTTGTTCAGAAACTGTCTTTCGGACAGACTATTTGGATCTAACACCATATCTCTATAGAACTCGAGTGCCTGTCCTGACATGACAAGCATGTAGGACGACTCTTTCGCTCCATAGTAGATACGGATATTCCCATAATGAAGCTGGCTATCATAGTTATAGTATTTAAGGCTCCCTTTATTCTCAATAAATAGGTCATAGTCAAGAAATAGAATGTCTTCGATTATTTCTCTTGACGAAAATTCAGTCTCATCAAACTGAATTTGAATCCAGTCAAATACAGAACGTAAATGTTCATTTTTTGCCATAGATTTTGATTCAACTTTTTGCCTAATTTTGCCACCCTTAAAATCTCCAAAACCCTTGGGAATACTGAATTCTTTCGATGGAACACCTAACTTGCAGAGGGTGGTGTTACTTTTTGCCTAATTTTGCCACCCTTAAAATCTCCAAAACCCTTGGGAATACTGAATTCTTTCGATGGAACACCTAACTTGCAGAGGGTGGTGTTACTACACACCCTATCGGTCAAAAATGGTCCGTCCACATCTACGCTCATTTTCGGCTTTCTGCCTCATGGCTCAGCCGAAAACTCGCTATTAGCCGAACCTATTTTTTGACCTCTTCTGAACAAACCCTAGTAAGCCGGTTTGCATCGACTCTTCAATATCTTGGATTTTCTTTTTTAGACTGGCATTCTCATTTTTTATCAGTCGTATTTCTCGCTTAAATTCCTGTTTTAAGGCGCTCAGTTCATCGTAGAGCTCATCTATTACTTGGTTTAGGGATTCTTGCTCATTGTCTGCTAGGCTCCCAAATACGTCTTGTATAGCCTCTTTTAGACCTATTTCAAGTTTTAGGTTAGCTAACTTTTGAAATTGTCTAAGGTCTTCGTTTGTAAAGTCATAGGCAACTGTATAACTTAATTGATGAGTTCTTGGATTTCTACTGATAGGAATTTTAATTTTTTTAAATTCCTTGCCACTTATCTCTTTAATCAGTTGAATCCAATTTTTAAGAGTAGAGGTAGAGTTTAGGCCAGAAATTTGATTGACTAACTCTTTATTGGTCATCTTTTTGTGAAACCTCCGAAATTTTCTTGTGCAACTGAGGACTTTTCTGTGGTATAATTGTTACATAATATGTTTTGATCTTGGAACGAATGGCACATTTGTTTCAAGATTTTTTTATTTTGTCGAATCTTACCTCCTTTATTAAAATTTTTTAAATCGAACTATTAGTTACATACGCTTTTACCTCCTTTTATGATATAATATTCTCAATGGAATATTTAATCTCAAAATAAATATTCCTTATGGAATAATTCTATTTTATACCGTTTAGAATATTTTGTCAAGCTAAAATATACAGAATCGAATATTAAAGAGGATACAATGTTTAGTAATAATTCTTTTGGAGATCGTCTTAAGGAACTGAGAAAGAGTAAGAAGTTAACACAGGTACAAGTTTCTGAGATGATTGATGTACAACAAGGTACTTATTCTCGTTGGGAAAACGGAACTTTAGAGCCTAATTTAAAAGCGGTTGTCAAATTAGCAAAATTATTTGATACCACGACCGACTATTTATTAGGAAAAACGACTTACAGTACTCTAGATGTTGTCCCGCATCCAATCACTAAAATTGATTTGAAAAAATTAAAAGAGTTTAATAAAACAGATCTAAATGATCTGAAGTTTGCTATTGTCATGCATGGGATAAAAAATCATTTCACTGCATTTGACTATATGGACGAGCTAGTCTCTAAATATAATTTAGATGAAGAGGAGCAAGAAATATTGCATACCCTTTTTAAAGAGGTTTATGATTATTTTAATGCAGATTGATGATTTGTTTTTAGTTTCTAAATTCATTCTAGATGTTGGTACTATTTGTCATTATCCTTCACTCTGCTTTTAAACGGGAGCACAGTGGTATTGAGGACAAGTGGTTGAAACGTTGCATAAGTTGATAACATAAATACAAACCTACGGTGAGCCTCCGTAGGTTGTTTAATGTCTAAAAATCGCTATTTTACTGATGAAGTAAAAAATATTGGTATTACAGCGAAACATAAAATATGATACAATAAAAACAATTAATAGTTCGATCATTTATCAAAGAGGAGTAAGAATGATGAAAAATATTTATATGTATATTCAAGATACTATGGCTGATTTCGAACACGGCTATTTAATGCAGGCGCTAAGCTTACAGTCAATGTTAGGAGAAGCTAAAGTAAAATTAGTAACAGTTTCTAAAGGGAAAAAGTCTATAAAAACTGCTGGAGGCATGACAATTGTTCCAGATGTTAATCTATATGATTTAGATACTGCAAATGCAGCTGCGCTAGTGCTTATTGGAGGTGATACTTGGTTGGATAATGAGCAAGATGATGTTTTAGAAGTAGCCTCTAAACTATTGCAAGAAAATATTTTAGTTGGAGCTATTTGTGGCGCTACTTTGGGATTAGCTGAAAAAGGAATTTTAGATAATCGATATCATACAAGTAATGCTTCATTCTTTTTAACCCAGATGAGCCAACATTATCGAGGGCAGGATTATTATAAAGATGAGATTGCAGTTCAAGATGGAAAGCTTATTACCGCTAGCTCAGCCGGATCTTTATCATGGACTAAGCTCATTGTCGAGGAGTTAGGCCTATATTCAAAATCTACAGTAGAAGCATGGTTTAATTATTTTTCAACGGGGGATGCTCATTATTATTTTGAAATGATGAACTCTTTAGAAAAAGATGCACAAGGACATTAGTATGAAAAAGATTATTCTTCTTCGCGGAGTAACACCAACAGGTACCAATAGAATTCCCAAAATGTCTTATTTAGTAGAAATCCTAACAGAAGTTGGTTTTTTAAATGTTCAAACATATATTCAGAGTGGGAATATACTGTTAGAATCAGAGTTATCTGACGAAGAAATCAGAAAGTTAGTTCATGATACGATTTTGGATAAAATTGGAGCTGATTTATCAATAATTATCAAAGAAATTAATCAATTAGAGATTGCTATTCAAGAAAACCCATTTGATAATACTTATGATAGTTCTCGTATTCATCTAGTTTTTACTAACGAAGAGATTCCCGAAAGTACTCTAACAGAACTTAGTAGAGAGAATTTTGGAGATGAAGAGTTCTATGGTGGTCACGAGTGCTGTTACCTATATTTACCACGTGATGCTCGAAAAAAACGTTTAAACACAAATTATCTTGAAAAGAAATTTAGAATTCGGATGACTATGAGGAAGTTGAGTGTGGTAGAACGACTTACGAAATTATAATCTTTAAACAAGATAACTACATAACGTTCCATATCCTCCTTGTTAGGGGAAAGAAGCTTCTTTTTGTTTGATTTCCTAGATATAGTTCTATTTAGTTTCTATATTTTTAGTATTCTAAAAGAGATAAAGGAATTAAAGTAAATAAAAGGTAAGTAAATAGATAGACGAAATCTAATTTGAAATATCTTTATCTGGGGCATGAGTCCGTGTCTTTAACGGGGTTACCAAAAAGTTACAAAAATTTGAAAAATGAGTCTATTTTGCAAAATTCAAAAGGCTTAAAACCCTATTAAATCAGGGTTGTAAGATTTAAATAATGTAGTTATGGAACTCAAAATCCAGTGTCCGCAAGGACGTGCCGGTTCGACCCCGGCCGCCGGTATAGATTATAAAGGAGTTTTACTCCTTTTTTTGTTTTAATTTTTTCTTTTTTGTGATATAATTAACCGGTAAAGTTTCATTTAGTGAATTAGAAGGAGTCAATTTTGTCTGAAGTTGCAAATAAAATCGATCGATTTTTAAATTCTATTTTATTGTTATCAGAAAATCAGCATGAGATTTTAGTTGGTTCTTGTACAAGTGGTGTTTCATTAACTAACACTCAGGAACATATTTTGATGCTGGTTGCTGATGAAGCTCTAACCAATTCTGTCTTAGCTAAGAAATTGAATGTCAGTCAGGCGGCTATCACGAAGGCCGTGAAGCCCTTATTAAGTCAGGGCATGCTGGAGACTTATCGAGATGAAAATGATGCTCGGGTTCTCTATTATCGCTTAACTGAGATTGGTAAGCCTATTGCATTAGAGCATCAGCACCACCATCAGCATACTCTTCACACTTATGAGGATGTTTTGTCGAAGTTTACAAAGAATGAGCAAGGGGTCATTTCGCGGTTTTTAGATCTATTGGAAGAGGAGTTATAGTTTGAGGTATATTACGGTTTCGAATTTATCGTTTTATTATGATCGGGAACCGGTTTTAGAAGGGATCAATTACTACTTAGATAGTGGGGAGTTTGTGACTTTGACCGGTGAAAATGGTGCTGCTAAGTCAACCTTGATTAAGGCTAGTCTTGGGATTTTACAGCCCAAGGTGGGGACAGTTGAGATTTCAAAGACGAATGTTAAGGGAAAGAAGTTAAGGATTGCTTATTTGCCACAACAGATTGCTAGTTTTAATGCTGGATTTCCAAGTACGGTCTATGAATTTGTGAAGTCAGGTCGGTATCCTCGTAAAGGCTGGTTTCGAAAGTTGAATGAGCACGATGAAAAACATATTCTGAAGAGTTTAGAATCTGTTGGGATGCTGGAGTTCAAGGATCGGGCGATTGGTTCTTTGTCTGGTGGTCAGAAACAGCGGGCCGTCATTGCTCGGATGTTTGCTTCTGATCCGGATATCTTTGTTTTAGATGAACCGACAACAGGGATGGATGCGACGACAAAGAGTGATTTTTATGAGTTGATGCATCACAGTGCGCATCACCATCAAAAATCTGTTTTGATGATTACGCACGATCCAGAAGAGGTTAACCAATTTGCGGATCGGAATATTCATTTGGTTCGTGACCAGAGCTCTCCTTGGAGATGTTTTAACGTCCATGATACAGAAGGGGAGGGTGACCATGCTTGATTTATTCCAGTATGATTTTATGCAGCGGGCCTTGTTGGCTATGGTTGCCATGAGTCTTTTTTCTCCTGTGTTAGGGATTTTCTTGATTTTGAGACGGCAGAGTCTGATGAGTGATACGCTGAGTCACGTCTCTCTTGCGGGTGTCGCTTTTGGACTTTTTCTTGGGATCTCTCCGACGCTCTCGACTATGATCATTGTCATTATTGCTGCGGTCTTTCTTGAGTATTTGCGGACCTTATTTAAGGACTTTATGGAGATCGGGACGGCAATTTTAATGTCCACTGGTCTTGCCCTAGCTTTAGTACTGATGCGTGGTGGTGGGAAAAGCTCGATGAGCTTGGATCAGTATTTGTTTGGTTCTACCCTAACCATTACGGATGAACAGGTGATCGCCTTGTTTGTGATTGCTTTCGTTGTATTAGTGCTGACGGCCTTATTCTTGCGGCCTATGTATATTTTGACTTTTGATGAAGATACGGCCTTCGTAGATGGCCTTCCGGTCCGGACCATGTCCATTTTATTTAATGTGGTGACAGGGGTTGCTATCGCCTTAATGATTCCTGCAGCAGGATCGTTATTGGTTTCAACTATCATGGTCTTACCGGCTAGTATTGCGCTGAAATTAGGGAAGAACTTCCGTGGGGTCATGCTGATTGCGGTCATCATTGGCTTTATCGGGATGTTTAGTGGGTTGATTTTGTCTTATATTGCAGATACACCGGCGAGTGCCAGCATCACGCTTTTGTTTGTGGCACTGTTCTTGCTTGTGAATCTTGGATCACGTTTGAGGAAGTAAATATGAAATTTAAAAAAATAGGTTTAATGTTGTTGGTGGCTTTTGCCCTTATCTTGACTGCTTGTGGTAAAAGTCAGAGTCAAAATGGAAAATTAAAAGTGATGACCACTTTTTATCCTGTTTATGATTTTACAAAAAATATTGTCGGAGATGAAGGAACGGTAGACCTGCTCATTGGAGCGGGATCAGAGCCTCATGAATATGAATTGTCTGCTAAGGGGCGGGCTATGATTCAAGATTCGGATGTTTTCGTTTATGAGAATGAAAACATGGAAACGTGGGTTCCAAATCTTTTGAAATCCATGAAGGATAAGAAAACCAAAGTGATCGATGCTACCAAGGGTATGGTCTTGCTTCCTGGATTGGAAGAGGAACATGAACACGAAGGGGGCGAAGAACACCATCATGAATATGATCCTCACCTTTGGCTGTCTCCACATCGTGCCATGAAGATGGTAGAGTCGATTCGTGATCAGTTGGTCGCAGCTTATCCAGATAAGAAAAAGACGTTTGAGAAAAATGCCCAAGCCTATCTGAAGAAATTACAGGCTTTGGATCAAGCTTATCAGGATGGATTGAAAGATGCGAAGCAAAAGAATTTCGTGACCCAACACGCGGCTTTCCGTTACTTGGCCTTGGATTATGGATTAAACCAGGTGGCCATTTCAGGGATTTCACCTGATAGCGAGCCTTCTGCTGCACGATTGCGTGAATTGACAGAGTATATCAAGAAAAATGAGATCAAGGTCATTTACTTTGAGGAAAATGCTTCTAAGTCCTTGGCGAAAACCTTGTCTTCTGAAGCTGGTGTTGAGTTGGCTGTCTTAAATCCTTTGGAAAGCCTGACGGATCAAGAAATGAAAGATGGCGAAGACTACGTGTCTGTTATGAAGGAGAATCTGAAGGCGCTAGAGAAAACAACGTCACAAGCTGGTAAGGATATTCAACCGGAACATGAGGAAGACGCTAAGACAGTTCAAAAGGGCTATTTCGAGGATAGTCAAGTGAAGGATCGTAGTTTGGCAAATTATGCGGGTGATTGGAAATCGGTTTATCCATACTTGCAAGATGGAACTTTGGATCAGGTATTTGATTATAAGGCAAAATTAAATCCAACTATGACGGCTGCTGAGTATAAGGAATATTATACCAAGGGTTACCAAACAGATATTGATCGGATTAAGATTGATAAGGATTCAATGGAGTTTTATCAAAAAGGATCTTCTAAGAAATATACCTATAAATACGTAGGTAAGCACATTTTGACTTATAAGAAGGGGAATCGTGGTGTTCGTTATCTCTTTGAAGCCAAGGAGAGCGATGCGGGAGACTTCAAATATGTTCAATTTAGTGACCATGAAATTACTCCGGTAAAGGCAGCCCACTTCCACATTTTCCATGGAGGAAAGAGTCAAGAAGCGCTTTATGATGAGTTGGAAAATTGGCCAACGTATTATCCTTCGAACTTATCTGGTTTAGAAGTAGCACAGGAAATGCTGGCTCACTGAAAGTAGTATTCAAAGAGAGATTGGGATGTATTATCCCGGTCTTTTTTTGATCAGAAATAGGAAGTAGAGCTTGTCAAATGTTTGAAAATACGTTACAATGAGAGGGCTTTAAACTAAAAAAATGTATGGGGAATTTTTAATGAAAAAAGTTGGTGCAATTCTGGTGAGTTTTCTTAGTGTACTCCTGTTGGTGGCTTGTTCGCAACAGAGCGCGAGTAAGAAATCTGATTCTTCTAGTCAAACAAGTGCTTCTTCTGAGGTGAAAAAGACGACAGCTTCTAGTTCGGAAGTGAAGGAGAAAGAAAAAAAAGAAGAGAAAAAAGAAGTGAAGAAAATGGATCTTGAGGCTATTGCTAATGGGGATTACAGCAGTATTGCTGGTGTCTGGCAAGATGATAAAGGAAACAAGCTGGTCTTTAACGACAAAGGGTTGGTTTCACAAGAGTTGGAGGGCTATGGTGCTTCTTTGACGGATTATGGGACAGCCTCAGAAGGGATCTATGGTGGTCGTGATGGTGGCTTCTTGTTGGAGTATATTCCTGCGGGAGTAACCATTGGTGATCAGGTCGATGATCAAGGACAAGTTGTTTTTAAGGATACATCCGATGCCTCTAAGAACCGCTTGTGGTCTGGTGTTGGTATCGCTAGTTTTGGGGAACAAGGCTCGATCTACTATCATGTAGGAGATGAATAATGGAAAAAGAGAGTGGGACAGAAATCGGTAATTCGTTAGAATTCGATTTCGTCGTCCCACCTCCGCACAGTTGAGTAGGGCTGTAAAAGCTGATGAAATCAGCGTAGTAGAGCCCACTCAACCACTGCGTCTTGCTCGACAATCCAAAAATAATTGAGAGGCTAGGACTTCTGTCCCACTCTCTTTTTCTTATGCATGTGGGGGGAGCCAAGAAAGATCGAACTGAAGTAGCTGGGCTTCAAGGAGATCTTGATGGAAAATCTCTTGCTGCGCTTTGCCATCTAATCGGGCTTTTTGGATGAAATAGGCACCTGTAGTATGGGAGTTGGCACAAATTTTGAGCTCATGGTTTGGAAGATGGAGAAGAACTTCTTTAAAGAGAGGGAGGCCCAGATCATAGATTGGTTTTCCTGGGCAGGTTGGATAGAGCCCAAGGGCTGACCAGATGTACCAAGCAGATAGGCTACCGTTGTCTTCATCACCTGGATAGGCTTGGAAATCTTGATGGAAAGCTTGGGAACGGATCTGGTGGATCAGGAGATTGGTGTATTCGGGATGAAGGCTGTAACGGAAGAGGTAGGGAATGTGGAAGCTGGGTTGATTGGAGATGGCGATCTGCCCAAATGGGGCTTGGGCCATTTCACTCATTTCATGGATTTCATAGCCATATCCTCTTACATCAAATTGAGGTTTTTGATTGGCCAGATCCAGCAGTCGTTGGGTGAAGGCTTTTTTACCGCCCATTAGCTCTATCAGACCGGAGAGGTCGTGTAAGGCTCCAAAAGTAGCTTGGGTGGCAGAGCATTCTGCATAATCTCCTCCCCAGCTGATAGGAGAGAAGGGTTCTTTAAAGTTTCCATTGGTGGATCGTGCTCTCATAAAGCCTGTTTGGGCATCATACAATGTTCGGTAGGAGAGGCTGGAAGCAGCATACCGAGTGGCTGTTTCTGTCTGACCCAATTGCTTGGCAACGGTAGCAATGCAAAAATCACTATAGGCGTAATCTAGGCTATGGCTCACACTTTCGTGAAAATCATCGGGTAGGTAGCCAAGGGCCTTGTAGCTTTCATTGCCATGGCGACCAAAATGTTGCGTGGGATCCGTTTTTTGCGCTGTCTGGAGCATGGCTGTCAGAATGTTTTCATGTAGGTCTGGTGCGATCCCTTTTGTGACAGCATCCGCAAAGACTCCATCGATGAGGGTACCTGGCATCATTCCTCGTTCATCTGGGGCCAACCATTTTGGTAGAAAACCAGTATCCTTGTAAGTGTTTAAAAATCCTTCGAGAAAGTGACGGTAGTAATCGGGGTAGCCAAGGCTAAAGAGCGGAAAAGAGGTCCGAAAGAGGTCCCAAAATCCGACATTCGTATAAGCTTTTCCTGGTTTGATTTCCTGATGGGCAACATCCAGGTGCCAGTCATTTCCCTCGGTATCTGTTTCATAAAAGGTTTGAGGGAAAAGGAGGAGTCGGTACAGGCAATGGTCGAAAAAGGCTTGGTCACGCCCTCCGGCATCTTTTACTTCAATTCGTTTTAGCAGCTGATTCCATTGATCGGCTGCTTCTTTTTTAGCTTCCTCTAGGGAAAGGTTGGGAAGATGGCTGTGAGCCATGTCTTGGGACAGATAAGAAGTTCCTAATTGGACGGTCACTTCATTGCTAGCAAAGGTGAGAAAAAGATCTTGATCGATGTGAGTGACGTTCTCGATCGGCTGGCTAAATTGCCACTGGAGATAGAAAGAGTAGGAAGTATCTGCAGTATGGGCCTGATCCAGAATGCGGAAGTGGCAGGTTTGGTCTGTCAGAGTCAAGTCCTCTAGTTCCTTTGCTGCATGAAAGCAGAGTGTTAGCTTTTCTGGTGCTCGAAAGCGCATGACAGCCCCGTAGCGACTTGGAACCAGCTCGCTTTGAATCTGGTAACGTTCCGAAAAAATACGAAGGTAGTGGGGCTGGAAAAGAGCTTCTTTCATTGAATAACTGCTTTGGCGACGGAAGAGGTCGGAACTTGCAATTTTTCCTGTGATGGGCGTGATGAGGCACCAAGCGTAGTCTCCTATCCAAGGACTAGGCTGGTGGGTGAGGCGAAATCCCTGAAAAATAGGGAGATTGGGGTTGAAAAACCAAGCCCCTTGTTCGTGTGTCGTCTGGGGAAGGAAGTAGTTCATTCCAAAAGGAACTCCGGTATAAGGAAGGGTATTTCCGTGGGAATAGTGGGGATGATTATCGCTTCCCCAGCGGGTATCGATGGTCTGGCATTGTGTGCGCATCTTGTCTCCTTTTTCTTCATCAACCTTAAATGATCTGTGCTTTCTTGGAATACGCGGTGGTATTTTCTTCATTGTATCAAAGTGTTGTCAAATATGATAGCGTTTTTATCAAATGGAAAATTTTGTAGAAAAAGGGCTATAGTTTGCGTATGTATTTCCCCTTTGAAATCTTTTATACTGAATAGGAAAGAATCGATACGTGTGAGGAAAATAAATGACCTATTCAAAAGAAATTGTGCGAGAATGGTTGGATCAAGTGGCTGAGCGAGCTAAGGAGTACCCGGAGTGGGTGGATGTCTTTGAACGTTGTTATACAGACACTTTGGACAACACAGTTGAAATTTTAGAAGATGGTTCAACCTTTGTGTTAACAGGGGACATCCCAGCTATGTGGCTGCGTGACTCAACGGCTCAATTGAGACCCTATCTTCATGTGGCAAAAAGAGACCCTCGTTTGCGCCAGACCATTGCTGGTTTGGTCAAACGCCAGATGACCTTGATCCTCAAGGATCCTTATGCCAACTCTTTTAATATTGAGGAGAACTGGAAGGGTCACCACGAGACCGACCATACCGATTTGAATGGCTGGATTTGGGAGCGCAAGTATGAGGTGGATTCGCTTTGCTACCCCTTGCAACTGGCTTATCTTCTTTGGAAGGAAACTGGTGAGACTAGCCAATTTGATGAAACCTTTGTCACAGCGACCAAGGAAATCCTTCATCTCTGGACAGTGGAGCAAGACCACAAGAATTCCCCTTATCGCTTTGTTCGGGATACAGATCGTAAGGAAGACACGCTGGTGAATGACGGCTTTGGGCCAGATTTCGCCGTGACAGGGATGACCTGGTCAGCCTTTCGTCCAAGTGATGATTGCTGTCAGTATAGTTACTTGATTCCGTCCAATATGTTTGCAGTGGTTGTTTTGGGTTATGTCCAGGAAATCTTTGCAACATTGAATCTAGCTGATAGTGAAAGCATCATTGCAGATGCCAAACGCCTGCAAGCTGAGATTCAAGAAGGCATCGAAAACTATGCCTACACCACTAATAGCAAGGGTGAGAAAATCTATGCCTTTGAGGTAGACGGTTTGGGAAATGCTAGCATCATGGATGATCCGAACGTGCCAAGCTTGTTGGCAGCTCCTTATCTGGGATATTGCGCCATTGACGATGAGGTCTACCAAGCTACTCGTCGGACGATTTTGAGCCCTGAAAATCCCTACTTCTATGAAGGGAAGTACGCAAGTGGACTAGGAAGTTCTCATACGTTTTATCGCTATATCTGGCCGATTGCTTTATCCATTCAAGGATTGACAACGACAGATAAAGCTGAGAAAAAACATTTGCTGGACCAGTTGGTTGCCTGCGATGGAGGCACGGGCGTCATGCACGAAAGTTTCCATGTAGATGATCCAACTAAATACTCGCGTGAATGGTTCTCTTGGGCCAACATGATGTTCTGTGAATTAGTCTTGGATTACTTGGATATTCGCTAATGAGCTGTCGCTTAACAGATTCTTGTAAAGAATCACAAATAGATCTTTAAATTTAAGTTAGAATGAGGTTTTACTCATGGAAAATGTTGTTGTACATATCATCTCTCATAGCCACTGGGATCGTGAGTGGTATCTACCTTTTGAAAGCCACCGGATGCAATTGGTGGAACTGTTTGACAATCTGTTTGATCTTTTTGAAAATGATCCTGAGTTCAAAAGTTTCCACTTGGATGGCCAAACCATTGTCCTTGACGACTATTTAGAAATTCGCCCTGAAAACCGTGATAAGGTGCAGCGTTATATCGACGAGGGCAAGCTCAAGATTGGTCCCTTCTACATCTTGCAGGATGATTACCTGATCTCCAGCGAAGCCAATGTCCGCAATACCTTGATTGGACAAGCTGAATGCGCCAAATGGGGCAAATCTACTCAGATTGGTTACTTCCCAGATACCTTTGGAAATATGGGGCAAGCTCCTCAAATCCTTCAAAAATCAGGCATTCACGTAGCAGCTTTTGGGCGTGGGGTCAAACCAATCGGATTTGACAACCAAGTCCTCGAAGATGAGCAATTCACCTCTCAATTTTCTGAAATGTACTGGCAAGGGGCGGATGGTAGCCGTGTGCTGGGTATTCTCTTTGCCAACTGGTACAGTAACGGGAACGAAATTCCAGTGGATAAAGACGAAGCTTTGGCTTTCTGGAAACAAAAATTGGCAGATGTTCGCGACTATGCCTCAACCAACCAATGGTTAATGATGAACGGCTGCGACCACCAACCGGTTCAACGAAACTTGAGTGAAGCTATTCGCGTGGCCAACGAACTGTTCCCTGACGTGACCTTTATTCATAGCTCCTTTGATGAATATGTGCAAGCAGTGGAAAGTGCACTTCCCGAACAATTATCAACGGTTACGGGAGAATTGACCAGTCAGGAAACCGATGGTTGGTACACTCTTGCTAATACCTCTTCTTCACGTATTTACCTCAAACAAGCCTTCCAAGAAAACAGCAACTTGCTCGAGCAAGTGGTGGAACCTTTGACCATCATTACTGGTGGGCACAACCATAAGGATCAATTGACCTATGCTTGGAAGACACTCTTACAAAATGCGCCACACGATAGTATTTGTGGATGTAGCGTAGATGATGTTCACCGTGAAATGGAAGTTCGTTTTGCCAAGGTCAACCAAGTCGGAAACTTTGTCAAGACCAACCTTCTGAACGAATGGAAGGGTAAACTAGCGACTCAAAAAGCCCAGAGTGAGCACCTCTTTACGGTCATCAACACTGGCTTGCATAATAAGGTGGACACCGTCAGCACGATTGTCGATGTTGCGGTTTGTCCATTTAAGGAATTGCATCCGACAGAAGGCTTCAAGAAAATGGCTGCTTTGAGCTTGCCAGACTACCATGTAGAGGATTTAGATGGACATCTTGTAGAAGCAGAGATTGAGGACTTGGGAGCAAGCTTTGGCTATACCCTGCCTAAGGATAAATTCCGTCAACCTTATATTGCACGTCAAGTGCGCGTGACAATTCCAATTCACCTTGCACCACTTTCTTGGTCAAGCTTCCAACTAGTCGAAGGGCCAGCAGCACAAAGCGATGGTATCTTCCAAAATGGAGTTATTGATACTCCATTTGTGACAGTAAGTGTAGATGAAGGTATCACAGTCTACGACAAGACTACAAACGAAGCTTACGAGGACTTTATCCAATTTGAGGACCGTGGCGATATCGGGAATGAGTACATTTATTTCCAACCAAAAGGAACAGAGCCAATTTTCGCAAAACTGAAAGGTTATGAAATTCTGGAAAACAATGCTCGCTATGCTAAGGTTTTGCTCAAACATGACTTGACTATTCCAGTTAGCGCAGATGAAAAATTGGATGCTGAACAAAGAGGTATCATCGAGTTCATGAAACGAGATGCAGGTCGTTCAGAAGAGTTGACAACCATTCCTCTTGAAACGGAGATGACCATTTTTGTAGATGATCCACAAATTCGCTTCAAGACTCGCTTTACCAATACAGCCAAAGACCACCGCATTCGTCTCTTGGTCAAAACTCATAACACACGCCCAAGTAATGATTCTGAAAGCATCTATGAAGTTGTTACAAGACCAAATAAACCAGCAGCTTCTTGGGAAAATCCTGAAAATCCACAACACCAACAAGCCTTTGTTAGCTTGTATGACGATGTTAAAGGAGTGACAGTAGCCAATAAAGGATTGCACGAATACGAAATCCTTGAGGACGACACCATGGCTGTAACCCTTCTCCGTGCTTCAGGTGAGCTAGGTGACTGGGGCTACTTCCCAACGCCAGAAGCTCAGTGCTTGCGCGATATCGAAGTTGAGTTTGCAGTAGAATGCCATCAAGCAGGGGAACGCTTCTCGGCCTTCCGTCGTGCTAAAGCCTTCCAGGTGCCATTTACAGCTCTTCAAGTTGCAAAACAAGAAGGTAGAGTTGCTGCAACAGGTAGTCTCTTCAACCATGCAGCCCTCAACTTGCCACAAGTCTGCCCAACAGCCTTTAAGGTGGCTGAAAATGAAGAAGGATACGTCCTTCGTTACTACAATATGAGTCAAGAAAATGTTCGCGTGTCAGAAGGACAACAAACGGTTGTCGATCTTCTGGAACAACCGTATCCGGTCCATACAGGTTTATTGGCACCACAAGAAATTCGTACAGAATTGATCAAAAAAGAAGAAATCTAATTTCAAAAAGATAACATAAAAAGAAAGGAGGAGCGAAAAGAGTAAGAACCGACTGCTGATTCGCTCCTTTTTACAGGTAAAAGCAATGACCATTGCAACGATTGATATCGGAGGGACTGGCATTAAGTTTGCTAGTCTAACTCCTGATGGAAAGATTTTAGATAAGGCCAGCACCGCAACGCCAGAGACTCTGGAAGAGTTGCTAGCTTGGTTGGATCAGCGATTGTCAGAACGTGACTACCGTGGGATTGCCATGAGTGTGCCAGGAGCCGTTCATCAAGAAACAGGGGTAATTGAAGGGATCAGTGCCATTCCTTACATCCATGGTTTTTCATGGTATGAGGCGCTTGCTCATCATAAGCTTCCTATCCACCTAGAAAATGATGCCAACTGTGTTGGACTCAGTGAACTGCTAGCTCATCCTGAGATTGAAAATGCAGCCTGTGTCGTGATTGGTACAGGAATCGGTGGAGCCATGATTATCAATGGGAAGCTACACCGTGGTCGTCATGGTTTGGGCGGTGAGTTTGGCTACATGACCACAATCGAGCCCGCAGAAAGACTCAATAACTGGTCACAACTCGCTTCTACAGGAAACATGGTTCGCTATGTGATTGAAAAATCTGGTCAAACCGATTGGGATGGCCGCAAGGTGTACCAAGAGGCGGCAGCAGGTAATGCCCTTTGCCAAGAAGCTATTGAGCGCATGAATCGTAATCTTGCTCAAGGACTGCTCAATATCCAGTACCTGATTGATCCAGATGTGATTAGTCTAGGCGGCTCTATCAGTCAGAACCCTGATTTTATCAAAGGCGTGCAAAAAGCCGTAGATGCCTTTGTGGAAAGATATGAAGAATATACCATCGCTCCAGTCATTCAAGCTTGCACCTATCAGGCAGATGCCAATCTCTACGGTGCCCTTGTCAACTGGTTACAGGAGGAAAACCAATGGTAAGTTTTACCGGAATCAACAGTAAACAAGCGCAAGCTTTAGAGTTGCTCCAAAATCACATTTCTCTACCAGATGTAGAAGTGGCAGTCGCTCAGTCTGACCATGCTTCCATCTCTATCAAGGGGGAGAATGGGCAGTATCAATTGACCTACCGTAAACCTCATCAACTCTACCGTGCCTTGTCTGTGCTCGCAACAGCTTTAGCAGAAGGGGACAAGGTAGAGATTGAAGAGCAGGCGGCCTATGAAGATTTAGCCTATATGGCGGACTGTTCGCGCAATGCCGTGCTCAATGTCGCATCTGCCAAGCAGATGATTGAAGTCTTGGCTCTGATGGGTTATTCAACCTTTGAGCTCTACATGGAAGACACTTATCAAATTGAAGGACAACCTTACTTTGGTTATTTCCGTGGAGCATACTCAGCTGAAGAGTTACAGGAAATCGAAAGCTACGCCCAGCAGTTTGACATGACCTTTGTGCCATGTATCCAAACTTTGGCTCACTTATCAGCCTTTGTCAAATGGGGGATTAAAGAAGTCCAGCAACTCCGCGATGTAGAAGACATTCTCCTCATCGGTGAAGAAAAAGTTTATGACCTGATTGACGGCATGTTTGCGACGTTATCTAAATTACAAACTCGCAAGGTCAATATCGGCATGGATGAAGCTCACCTAGTTGGTTTGGGACGCTACCTCATCTTGAACGGTGTGGTGGATCGGAGTCTTCTCATGTGTCAACACTTGGAGCGCATCTTGGATATTGCGGACAAGTATGGTTTCCACTGCCAGATGTGGAGCGATATGTTCTTTAAGCTCATGTCAGCAGATGGCCAGTACGACCGTGAGGTAGAAATTCCAGAGGAAACGCGTGTTTACCTAGACCGTCTCAAAGACCGTGTCACCTTGGTTTACTGGGATTATTATCAAGATAGCGAGGAAAAATACAACCGAAACTTCCGTAATCACCACAAGATTAGCCAGGATATCGCCTTTGCAGGTGGTGCCTGGAAGTGGATTGGCTTCACGCCCCACAACCATTTCAGCCGTCTCATTGCAGTAGAAGCCAATAAAGCCTGCCGTGCCAACCAGATCAAGGAAGTCATCGTGACGGGCTGGGGGGACAATGGTGGGGAAACAGCCCAGTTCTCTATTTTGCCAAGCTTGCAGATCTGGGCGGAACTCAGCTACCGCAACGACTTAGAACGTTTATCAGCTCACTTCAAGACCAATACAGGCCTATCCGTTGAGGACTTTATGCAACTTGATCTTGCCAACCTCTTGCCAGACCTACCAGATAATCTCAGTGGTATCAACCCTAATCGCTATGTCTTTTATCAGGATGTTCTCTGCCCAATCCTTGACAAGCACATGACTCCTGAGCAGGACAAACCACACTTTACCCAAGCAGCTGAGACTCTTGCTACTATCAAAGAAAAAGCAGGCATCTACGCTTATCTCTTTGAAACTCAGGCACAGTTGAATGCTATTTTAAGTAGTAAAGTGGATGTAGGCCGACGCATTCGTCAAGCCTATCAAAAAGGTGATAAAGAGAGCTTGCAACAAATTGCTAGGGAAGAATTACCAAAATTAAGAAGCCAGATTGAAACCTTCCACAAGCTCTTTAGCCACCAATGGTTGAAAGAAAACAAGGTCTTTGGCTTGGATACAGTAGATATTCGTATGGGTGGGCTCTTGCAACGGATCAAGCGCGCAGAAAGCCGCATTGAGGCTTATCTGTCTGATCAGATTGACCGCATCGACGAACTAGAAGTCGAAATCTTGCCATTTAATGATTTCTACGGGGATCAGGACTTCGCAGCCACAACGGCTAACCAGTGGCATACTATTGCGACTGCCTCAACCATTTATACAACGTAAAAAATGCCAAGTCGGATGACAGAAATCTCATCCGCGGTCGATAGGAGTAGAAGAGGAGCTGTCTTTACGAACACCCTTTTCTACTCCTTTTTTAAAGCTATGTCATAAATTTGTAGAATTTTTTCTATAATTAGGAGTTTGAAAATATAAATGGGCTATCTTATAATAGGTGATGTAAACGCTACCAAAGCAAATAAACACGCTCAAGGCTCAAAGGGGGGAGTTAAATGAAAAAGTTTGTAAGGACTCTGAGAGAAAATTTCATTTTTCTTTTAATGGTCTTACCTGGTGCAGCGTGGTTAATCTTATTCTTCTATATTCCGGTTTTTGGGAATATCGTAGCATTTAAGGACTATCATATCACAGGAGAGGGCTTCATTGACAGTGTCATGAAGAGTAAGTGGGTTGGCTTTGACAACTTCAAATTCCTCTTTAGTTCCAAAGATGCCTACATTATTACAAGAAACACGGTATTGTACAACTTAGGATTCATCTTCTTAGGATTGATTGTTTCCGTTGGGATCGCCATCATCTTTAGTGAGTTGAGATCAAAAAGAGTGGTCAAGGTGCTTCAAACCTCCATGCTCTTCCCGTACTTCCTATCATGGGTTATCATCAGCTTCTTCACCGATGCCTTCCTTAACGTGGACAAAGGATTGGTCAACCACATCTTAACTTCATTTGGTATGAAAGCCATCAATTTCTATTCGGAATTGTGGATCTGGCCAGCGCTTCTCCTCTTCTTAGGAATCTGGAAAGGCTTTGGTTATAGCAGTGTCATGTATTATGCAACCATCATGGGAATTGACCCAACTTACTATGAAGCAGCGACCGTGGATGGTGCGTCTAAGTGGCAACGCATTCGCAACATCACCATTCCTCAGTTGTCTTCCTTGATTACGGTTTTGACCATTCTTGCAGTCGGAAATATCTTCCGCGCAGACTTCGGTCTTTTCTACCAAATCCCGCATAATGCTGGAGCTCTCTATAGTGTAACCAACGTTATTGATGTTTATGTCTACAACGGTTTGACCAAGTCAGGGGATATCGGGATGACAGCAGCAGCCGGTCTTTACCAATCGGTAGTCGGGCTGGTTCTTGTGTTAATCTCAAATATCATTGCCCGTCGCATTGATAAGAATGCCGCTCTCTTCTAGAAAGGAGGATCGTATGAAAAAATCAACCATTCAAAAAGAAAAAATTGATAATGTCGGGATCCATTCTTTCAGTAAGAAGAGCAACTTCTTCTTTACCTTGTTGTTGACCTTGGTCGGCTTGACCTGTGTGCTTCCCTTCATCTTCGTTGTCATGATCTCTTTGACAGACGAACAAAGTTTGGCAGTCCATGGCTTCCAATTCTGGCCAGCAAAATTTGGATTTGATGGTTACCTCTTCTTGGTACAGTTCAAAGACAAAATCTTGCAAGCCCTCTTCATTACCTTGTTTGTGACCATTGTGGGAACAGCATGTAATGTCTTTATCACCACAACTTATGCTTACGCTATCTCACGGAGTACCTTTAAATACCGCAAGTTCTTTACCGTATTTTCACTCCTTAGTATGCTCTTTAGTGCAGGGTTGGTTCCAAGCTACATTGTCACCACTCAACTCTTGCAGTTAGGTGATACCATCGGGGCTTTGATTATCCCAATGTTGCTCAGTCCATTTAACATCATCTTGATGCGGACCTTCTTTAAACGGACCATTCCAGAAGCTATCCTTGAATCCGCTCGGATCGATGGGGCAAGTGAAACACGGATCTTCTTCCAAATCTGCTTGCCATTGTCTCTTCCAGGGATTGCGACCATCAGTTTGTTCACCGCTTTAGGGTTCTGGAATGACTGGTTCAACGCCCTCCTCTATATTAAGAGTGACAACCTTTATCCATTGCAATACCTCTTGATGCAAATCCAAAACAATATGGATTACATCGCTAAAAACGTCGGGGTATCCGGCCAATTGGCAGGAGCTGTACAATCCATCCCACGGGAAACAGGACGTATGGCCATGGTGGTTGTGGCAACAGTGCCAATCGCCATTCTCTATCCATTCTTCCAACGCTACTTTGTAAAAGGCTTGACCATCGGTGGTGTGAAAGAATAACATCGTTTATTGAAAATCAGCAGGATTTTCAACTCATAACTTAGTCTAAAAAGAAAATAACATAAAGGAGATTTTTCTTATGAAAAATTGGAAAAAATACGCGTTAGCATCTGCTAGTGTCATCGCTCTTGGAGCTACTCTTGCTGCTTGTGGAAACCTTACAGGGAACAACAAGAAGTCTGCAACAACTGAAGACGGTAAACCAATCATCAAGATGTACCAAATCGGTGATAAACCAGATAACTTGGATGTTCTTCTTAAAAATGCCAACAAGATCATTGAAAAGAAAGTTGGCGCAAAATTGGATATCCAATATCTTGGTTGGGGTGACTATGCACAAAAAATGAACGTTATCATCTCATCTGGTGAAAACTATGATATTGCCTTTGCTAATAACTATGTCATTAACGCTCAAAAAGGTGCTTATGCTGACTTGACAGAATTGTACAAGAAAGAAGGGAAAGACCTTTACAAAGCACTTGACCCAGCTTACATCAAAGGGAACACTGTAAACGGCAAGATCTATGCTGTTCCAGTAGCAGCTAACGTTGCATCTTCTCAAAACTTTGCATTTAACGGACCACTTCTTGAAAAATATGGTATCGACGTTTCAAACGTGAAAGACTATGCTTCTCTTGAACCAGTCTTGAAAGCCATCAAAGAAAAAGATCCAAACGTTGTTCCATTTGCAATGAACAAGAGCTACGGTGGACCTTCAGATGACTTCGACTATGTGGCTGTTGATGGACTTCCATTCGTGGTTGACTTGAAAGGTGACACTACTAAGATCGTTGACCGTTACACAATTCCTCGTTATGTAGAAAACTTGAAGACTCTTCACAAATACTACGAAGCAGGATACATTCCAAAAGACGTAGCAACGAGCGACACTGGTTATGATCTTTCTCAAGATACATGGTTGGTTCGTGAAGAAACAGTAGGGCCAGCTGACTACGGTAACAGCTTGCTTTCTCGTGTAGCAAACCGTAAGATCGAAATCAAACCATTTACTGAACTGTACAAGAAGAACAATACTACTCAAGTAGCTAACTTTGTTATCTCAAACAACTCTAAGAACAAAGAAAAAGCAATGGAAGTGTTGAACCTCTTGAACACTGATCCAGAACTCTTGAACGGCCTTGTTTATGGACCAGAAGGCAAGAACTGGGAAAAAGTTCCCGGCAAAGAAAACCGTGTCAAAGTCTTGGATGGCTACAACGGAAACACTCACATGTCTGGATGGAACACTGGTAACAACTGGATTCTTTACATCAACGAAAACGTAACAGATGAACAAATTGCACAATCTAAGAAAGACTTGGAAACTGCAAAAGAATCTCCAGCACTTGGCTTCATCTTTAACACAGATAAAGTGAAATCAGAAATCACTGCTCTTACAAATACTTTGAACCAATTCGCAGGTGCTATCAATACTGGTACTGTGGATCCTGAAGTAGAAGTTCCTAAGATGCTTGAAAAATTGAAATCAGAAGGTGCTTACCAAAAAGTGCTTGACGAAATGCAAAAACAATACGACGAATTCCTTGCTTCTAAAAAATAAGAACAGGTAGTTCGAAAAAGGCTTTGGAGGGATCTCCAAAGTCTTTTTGTGTCTTTATGAAAATGAATCTTGTAAATGAAAATCAATATTTCAATTTACCAATGCAAATAGGGGGAAAGCGTTTTATTTTTATGGTATAATAGAATCACTAATTGGAAAAGAGGCTGAATGATGGGAAAAATCATCGAGTTCATTTTTACGAGAGTCTATGTTGCTATGCTGGTAACAGGGATTTTTTGGGTCTTGACGATCTGTGGGGGTGTTCTGCTAGGAGTAGGACCGGCTAGTGCCACTATCATGAGCCTCTATGCGGAAAATGGCATGACCTACAAGGACTATCATTGGTCACGCGCTTGGGAACTCTTCAAAGAAAATCTACGCCCGGCTAATCAAGTCTTTTATACCTTCTTTGCCATTGAAGGGGTTCTTCTCTATGGCATGTACCTCATGATCCAGATTCCTCACTTGAATTTCTTCCAAATTTTGGTTCTTTTGTTTAATCTGGTTTTTCTCTTGGTTGCGCCTCTAGCTTACGCCGTTTATTTGAAATTGCAAGTTCATTTCGATCTCTCTTATGCCAATAGTATCAAGCTCAGTTTGATCGGAATGTTGCTGGACATTCGTCCGGTTCTGAAGTTCATCCTTGGAACTGCGCTACTTGGCGTCATTAGCTACTATATGCCAGCCCTTCTCTTTTTCGTCTTGATCGGTGTATGGCATTTCTTTGTCAATGATATCTTTGACCCTGTTTATCAAAACATCCACGAAAAATTGGTATCCTAACGATGAAAAAAATCTGGTTAAGTACGCTTTTAAAATTCTACGCCTATGTCATGGTGGTCATTTTGACCATTATGGGCCTGGTCGTCGCGGGGATCTCTTGGAAAAACCAGCAAGCTGAAGCCGACCGGATCTCCCAACGGGTCTTGACCGAAGTGGTGACGGATCTTGAGACCTCTTATCAACGGGTCACACAAGAAGGTCGTAGCCTCGTTGAGAACCCTGCAAAATTAGAAGGAGTTTATCGCTATTTTACCTTGTCACCATCGGAGTATGAGACTTGGCGATTGAATGCCCAATTCCCTTCTTATATCCAATTGTCCCTACATAAGAATATTGACAGTCTCTATTTGAGCAATAAAAACATCGAGGGTATCGATGTCACCTTGTCTGATTACAAGACGGTATTTGTCTCTACCCGGCAATCACAGGGAGGCAAGCAAGTCTCAGCGGACCATTACAAGGCTCCTGCGACAGCCATTCCGGTTCCTTTGACAGATCCGACTACGGGTGCTGGAGTTGGGATTGCTTATATGACGCTGAACCAAGAAATTTTGACGGCAGCGATTGATAACGCCAGGGGCGATCTTCCGGTCGCTGTGCGGATCTTCACTCCCTTTGGGAAAGAGATGTACCATGAAGGGGATAAGGGGCAATCAAAGGATGTTAAATGGCAAACCCGCAGCACGATCTATGGCTACAAGGTGGATGTAGCTGTTTCTGAAAGTTATCTGGTCAAGAAGGGTCTAGCTAATCTGACCACTTTTCTCTCCATTGCTTTCCTAATTTTCTTGATCCTTTACTTGTTATTACGGCAGATTTTCAAAAATTACCGGCGTCAAGTCCTCGACTTGGTCGATACCATGAATCAGATCAGTCAAGGCGATAGCGAACGACGGATTGATACGTCCACGAAGGACCAAGAACTCTTGGTTATCGGGGATATGATCAATACCATGTTAGACAATATGGATAAGAACATTCGGGATATCTACCAGCTGCAGCTCAGCCAAAAAGACGCCAATATGCGGGCCTTACAAGCCCAGATCAATCCCCACTTCATGTACAATACACTGGAATTTATCCGGATGTATGCCGTCATGCAAGAGCAAGATGAATTGGGTGATATTATCTATGAGTTTAGTAGTCTCTTGCGAAATAATATCTCAGATGAGCGAGTGACGACAGTTGAAAATGAGCTCGAATTTTGTCGCAAATACAGCTACCTCTGTATGGTGCGTTATCCAAAATCGATTGCCTATGGCTTTAAGATCGATCCAGGCTTGGAAAAGATGAAGATTCCAAAATTCACCATCCAGCCTTTGGTCGAGAACTATTTTGCACATGGAGTGGATCACAAACGCAAGGACAATGTGATTAGTGTCAAAGTCTTGCAAGGAGAAGGGCAAGTCATGATCCTAGTTACTGATAATGGGCGCGGAATGGAAGAAGAACAGCAAGAAAAAATTCAAGAGATACTAGCCAATCGCAATCCACGCTCAGAAATCGAAGAAAAGAGTGGCCGGCAGTCCATCGGAATCGTCAATGTCCATGAACGTATGCTACTCTATTTTGGAGATCGCTACCATATCCAAGTCTTCTCCCAACCTCACCATGGAGTGACCTATACGATAACTATTCAAGATGAATAAAGGAGACAGAATGTACAAAGTCTTATTAGTAGACGATGAGTATATGATTACAGAAGGGTTAAAAAAATTAATCCCCTTTGACCACTGGAATATGGAAGTGGTCGCAACTGCAGAAGATGCAGACCAGGCCCTTGATTATGTGCGAGAGCATCCGGTGGATGTGGTGATCACGGATGTCAATATGCCTGGAAAGACCGGACTTCAGATGATTGCAGAGATGAAGGATTTGATACCAGATGCTGCTTTTATCATTATGTCAGGCTATCAGGATTTTGAATATGTCAAGACAGCCCTCAATTTGCGCGTGGCAGACTACCTGCTCAAACCGGTCAATAAGGTGGAAATGGGCAATATCTTAGAAAAAATTCAGCACCAAATCCAGCAACCAAGCCAAGAGTTAGCCAACCGTTTGATTCACGATGATATCTCTGAGGAAGAGTTTTGTCGGTATATCGCAGGACGAAATTCACTGTGGATTGGGGTTGCTAAGGAGAAAAAAGGCTTTATCAGCTCATCTTACCAAGTTCTCGGGCAAAATCTTCAACTCTTTATCTCAGATCAAGAAGAAGAAGCTATGATTGAGAAGGCCTTTGAGCCCCCTTATAAGGAGCACTTTCGTCAATTTAAGGACCTAGTGGAGCGGAGCCTCTTTTATGGAGCGATCCCTCTCAATCAAGATGAGGAAGTCTTTAACTACTACGAGCCGGCCTACCGGGTGATCATGCAAGGAAATATCCAACAGATCTTAGAAGAACTGGATTGGTTGGAAAAAATGATTCTTGAGAAGACACCCAAGGTTTCGCTGACCAAGCAGCTCTTTATCCAATTTTTGATGGATGTCTTTCATTTGTTTGAATACCTGCAAGGAGATGATTTGGCCGATGTGGTCAAGAAAGTCCAAGAAGCTGCTACCTTTAGCGAGATGATTAGCTTCATCCAGGAAGAGCTGTCCCGTTTCTTATCCCACTATCGGATGAACGAAAATGTAGCGAGTGTCCTCCAAGTGATTAGCCGTGATTACCAAAAAGAGCTGTCGCTCAAGGACATCAGTCAGGCTCTCTTTATCAATCCAGTCTATTTAGGCCAATTGATTAAACGAGAAACCAATGCAACGTTCGCAGAACTCCTCAATAAACAGCGGATTAAGGCGGCCCAGCAGCTCCTCTTATCGACCAATGACAGTATTGAAGATATCTGCTATAAGGTCGGTTACAGTAATGTAGGCTATTTTTATAAGGTTTTCCGTAAACTCTGTGGAAAATCGCCTAAAACCTATCGCTTACAAGTCATGACAGAGCATGCAGAAGATGAGTAAAAGGCTGAGACGATTTGTCTCAGCCTTTTGATTGAAGATAAAGTCTTCTTAGAAACTTTCCTTAGGTGAGTACGTGACAGAAGGTCAGAGACCCTGAAGCTAAGTTTTGAGTATTTTTTATTTGACAAATATAAGTAGACAGTGTATACTTTAAAAAGTAGACGGCGTATACTTTGATAAGGAAAGGTGGTCAAATGAAACGGAATACGGAAGAACTGAAAGAAAAGTTAATTTTGGTCGGCATTGAAGAAATCAGAACTAACGGGATTGACCGGATGTCTATGCGTACAATAGCTCAAAAATGCGGGGTGACTCATGGAGCTCCCTATAAGCATTTTGGAAGTAAAGATAGATATATTCAAGTGGTTATGGAACACTTATCAATGTTCTTTTTGAAAAATATGATACAAGGGATTGATACTTCTATAGATGCAAGAACTCAACTAACTCTGATGGGCTGTAACTTTGTAAGGTTTGCCCAAGAGGAACCCTATCTATTTGAAGCATTATTTATCAAATTTCCATATAACTATTTGGAGTTATCTCAGGAAACTATTTCAGTCAACTCCTCTTTACCAGGATTTGAACATTTTAAGTCGGTAGCGTTAAGACTTAAAGATGAGGAAAATCTTTCTAGTAGTGACGCAGAAATTTTGATCCATTTTTGGAGTTTTATTGCTGGTTTGGCTCTATTGGTAAGGAGTCCCGTTGGAGAAAGCTTTAAAGAAAATGATGTTCAAAAGACCGTTAGAACGATGCTTGATATTTATATAAAAGGAGATAGCTGATGAATGTTTTAATAATCTATTCACATCCGAATGAAACAAGTTATAATGCATCAATCCTTCAAACTGTGCAAAAGCATTTAGCACCAGAGCATGAGGTTAAAATAGTAGACTTATATAAAGAAAACTTTGATCCGGTTTTACGTTTTGATGAAAGGCATAAAAGGAGAGATTTACAGCATAATGAAGACATGAAACCGTATAGAGATTTATTGAGTTGGGCGGATCAGTTGATTTTTATTTTCCCTACTTGGTGGAGTGGAATGCCAGCTATTTTAAAAGGTTTTATTGATCGTGTTTTTGTTGCAGGTTTTGCTTATCAGAATGGACCTCGAGGTCCGGTGGGGCAACTAGATGGAAAAGCGTGGATCATTACGACGCATAATACGCCAAAAATTTTTCTTCCTTTTTCTCAAGACTACGCAAAGGTTCTAAAATCCCAAATCTTGAAACCCTGTGGTATTAAACCGGTTAAAGTGACACAAGTTACACGAGTGGAGTATATGAGTGATCGTCAACGGAAAGAAGAACTCGAAAAAATCGCACAGATAGCCAAAAGGATTTAAAAACGTGCGTTACAAGTCATGACAGAGCATGCAGAAGATGAGTAAAAGGCTGAGACGATTTGTCTCAGCCTTTTTACTTTTCATTTTACGTTCTTTGTATCTTGATTTTCCCAACCAATATTTGGGCCTCAATGGTGATTTCTGTGAGTTGGGTCCAGTCGATTTTTTCTTGGTCTACGTGAAATAGAAGAGGGGTCATGGCGAGGAGCGCCTGGCGTTCTTCAGGAGTTAAACTCTTGGTGAGGCTGACCGTTTCGGATGAGAGGATTTGGCAGTGGTCTTCAAAGTGCACCAAAATTTCCTGGTTGGAGTAGGATTGCTTGGTCAATTGATCTTGGGCCAACTGACGAATTTCTTTCAGATGAGAAGAGGTTGGAACGACCTTAATGATGACCCCTTCAGCCTTTAAAACACGCTCAAATTCAGCGTAATTAGCCGGGGAGAAGATGTCCAAAATGACCTCTATACTCTTGGATTGAATGGGTAAATGAGCCAAGTCTCCTACAAACCAATTGACCTTCCAGCTAGCGTCACTCTTGGCAGCTAGTTGCACAGATTCCTTGGAAAGATCAAAGGCATAGAAAGTAGCCTTGGGATAGGCTTCTTGTAGTTTTCGGGAGTAATAGCCTTCTCCGCAACCGATATCTAGAATTCTAGCATCACTGGTCGGAATTTTTTGTCCGATCGCTGTTAGAATCGGCTCATAAAAACCTGCTTCTAAGATCAGCTGGCGATTCTGGAAATTTTCTTTGTCATAGTCCTTCGATTGTTTGATCTGAGGAGCCAGGTTGACATAGCCAAATTTTGCTAAATCAAAAGAATGGCCCTTGGGACATTTAAAACTGGTCCCCACAAGTTCTAGGTTCAATTGACAAATGGGACAGGCAAAAGCAGTGGCTGTTTGAAATCGTTGTAATTTTGGTTTGATCGGTGTATTCATATTAGTAGTGTAACAAAAGAGCCTCTAGATAGCAACCGATGTTTTAATGGGACTAAGTCACACTTTTTTAACGAATCTACGCGGTATTGAATGGAACTTGAGTCTCTTTATTTAATTTCCTCATTTTAATCTCTTCTATCTCGCCACTCATCTCTTCATTTTGACCACTTATCCCCAAAAGCCGTTTTTTAAGCGGCTTTTTTGCTAGACTGGTTCTATCAAAAGGAGAGAGAACATGATATTACAAGCTAAAAACATCAGTAAACGATATGGAAATCATTTAGCCGTAAACAATATTCACTTACAGTTTGAAAAGGGAACCTTTAATGCAATTCTAGGACCAAATGGGGCGGGGAAATCAACGACGATTTCCATGTTGATTGGTTTGAAACAAGCAACGCAAGGTGAAATCATCTATGAACCAGATACTAAAATTGGTGTGGTCTTCCAGACTAGTGTCTTAGATGAGATGCTAACGGTTAGAGAAAATCTGACCATTCGTGCCAGACAGTACAAAGGCCTAAAACCCAATCGTGTATCTAGTCTCATTAATCGGCTAGGTCTATCAGCTTTCCAAAAGCAGAAATACGGGACGCTTTCAGGTGGCCAAAAGCGTCGGGTTGATATTGCGCGTGCTTTGCTCTCACAACCAGATATTCTTTTCTTAGACGAACCAACGACAGGTTTAGACATTCAAACCCGGAAGTCTATTTGGGATTTGCTCTATCAATTGCAGAAAGAAGAGGGAATGACTGTTGTTTTGACCACGCATTATCTTGACGAGGCAGATGAAGCTGATCAAATTTATATTGTAGACCATGGGGAAGTGATTGCTCAAGGATCGGCACTAGATATTAAGAGTCAATATGCAAAAAGCATCTTGAAGATTCGTTTCAAGGAGAGACAGCAGATAGAAAGTCTCAAAACTTCGGGAATGTCAGTAGAGCAACAAAGTCAATTGGAGTATGTTTTTCAACCTGAGAGTGAAAGGGAAGCCATTGATTACCTGACACAAGTTAGAGATAATCTAGCCCATTTTGAGTTTCGTCCAGGGACCATGGATGATGCCTTTATTGCACTTACAGGAAGGGAGGTTCGCTAATGCTAGCCTTACTAAAGCGAAATTTTTTATTGTACTTCAGGAATCGTTCAGGAGTTTTCTTCTCTCTGTTGGGAGCCTTGATTTCCTTTGTTCTCTATATTATTTTTCTTCAAAAAAATCTAACAGATGCTTGGGCTCAGCTCCCCAATAGTGGTCCTGTGTTAAATAATTGGTTAATGAGTGGGACGCTGGCTGTGACAGGGATTACGACAAGTCTGGCTTCCCTGACTCAGTTAGTAAAGGACCGTGAACATCAAGTAGATCAGGATCTTTATTTATCGGATCAAGGGAAGTGGCGGTTAGCATTTTCGTATCTAACGAGTGCGATCATCATTTCTTTTTCCATGCAGATCCTTATGTATGTGCTGATGTGTGGCTATTTTAGAGAAGTTCCAACCTTATCTCTATTACCTGAAGTGCTCCTCATTATGCTCCTTAGTAGCCTGCTTTCTAGCTTAGTGAATGCCATTTTTGTTTATTTTTTCCAATCCGTAGACAGTCTTGGGAAGTTTTCGACCATAGTGGGTACAGCTTCTGGTTTTTTGGTAGGGACTTATGTTCCTTTAGGTGTTTTACCCACTTTTGCACAATCACTAATGAAGTGCACTCCAGCAACTTATATTGCTGCACTTTATCGACAAGTCCTCATGAAAGAAGCATTAAGTGAGACCTTTAAAGGTCAAGATAATCTTCTTCGAGAGTTTCAAGAAAAAATGGGTGTTCAGCTCAAATGGCAAACTTTATTGACAAAGGAACAAACATACCTTATAGTGTTAGGAGATATTCTTCTAGCTTTGGGGATTTGGATTTCCTTGGCAAAAAGATCGAGTAAAAGAAAGTAAGTGAGAATTGGAGTAGGAATGAAGATTCGTTTTGAGGAAAAACAAGATATCCCAGAAAACGACCCCTGTGTGGTCATTCAAGCCAAGCAATTATCTGATCAAGCACGAGAGGTGATGGAGTATCTCGAACAATTTTCGACAGTGAATCAAGTAGTGATCCCTATCAAAACAAATGATCATTTGATCATGGTGAAAATTGATGACATTATTCTAGCTGAGATTGATAAGAATCAGCTAACCATTTATACGATAGACAAAACGTTCACCATCAGAGATACTTTGATAAATTTTCAACATCGGATTAATCGTCGTAATTTTTTACAGATATCACGCCACGCGGTGATGAATATCGACCATTTAGAATCGCTATCGGATAGTTTTTCAGGCAATATGATGGCTAAACTGACACGTGGAGTAAAATCAAGTGTCAGTCGGAAATATGTCAAATCCTTGATGGATTATTTAGGGGTATAGGAGAAAGTGATGAAACGAGTTATAGCTTATTTTGTATCTGGTATGAGGACAGGATCCTTCTTTTATTTGTGTTTGGTGTTATTATCCCATGTCTATACCAACATCGTCTATCCCGCTGTAAATGTCCGCAACATCCTAGCGATATTTTTGATGAGTGGGACAATGGGGGTCTTGACCTTCATTCTTGAGGAAGAAGAGTTTTTGACCTATAGTTTGCGTGTGGCTTTGCATTTAGTTGTGACAGCTGCCATCTTAGCATTAACCTACTTGTTTTTTGGCTGGGGGACAGCCTTACGGAGCCCGATTCCTTGGTTGATCTTTCTAGCCATTTACGGCCTGATCTGGCTGTACCAGATTTGGCAACTCCATAAAAAAACTCAACGAATCAACCAAGCTTTGTTGCATCGCAGAAAAGGGAAATAGTCCCAGAAAAAGTGTATAAGAAAACCACGAAGTTCATACGAAACTTCGTGGTTTTACTTTCTTAATAAGTCAAAACAAAGTATTTTTTCTTACCGCGACGGATAACGGTCAATTCATTTTCTAATTTATCGCTATCGCTCAAGACATAGTCAAGGTCTTGGATGCGTTCGCCATTGACGTAGATCGCTCCATTTTGAACATCTTCGCGGGCTTGGCGTTTAGAATTCACTACACCAGCTGTGACCAAGAGTTCTACAATGTTGAGGTTGTCTTCTGCTTGGACCTGGTAGTTTGGCACACCACGAAGGCCTTGTTTGAGTTCTTTGACAGACAAGTTCTTGATGTTTCCTGCAAAGAGTTGTTCCGTGATGTTGAGGGCTTCTTTGTAGGCTTCTTCACCGTGAACGAGGGTGACCACTTCACGCGCCAAGATCTTTTGAGCTAAGCGTTCATGAGGAGCAGCTTCAAACTGTTTACGGATCTCTTCAATCTCATCAAGTGACAAGAATGTGAAGATCTTCAAGAAGCGCACAGCATCCGCATCCATCACATTCATCCAGAATTGGTACATTTCGTATGGAGATGTTTTGTCTGCATTGAGCCAGACCGCATTGCCTTCTGATTTACCGAATTTCTTACCAGTTGCATCTGTGATCAAAGGAACAGTCATAACATGACCAGTTTTATCTGCTTTACGACGCATCAACTCAGTACCGGCTGTCATGTTTCCCCATTGGTCAGATCCACCGATTTGAAGGGTTACATTGTGTTCTTGGTTGAGGACGTAGAAGTCATAGCCTTGCATGATTTGGTAGGCAAACTCTGTGTAAGAAATCCCTGTTTCAATCCGTTTTTTAACAGATTCTTTACTCATCATAGCATTGACCGTAAAGTATTTTCCAACATCACGAAGGAAGTCAATAAAGCTAATGCTTCCGAACCAATCGTAGTTGTTGACCATTTCGGCTTTATTGTCACCATTTTCAAAATCGAGGAAACGAGACAATTGCCCTTGAATGGAGCGAACCCATTCTTGTACAGTTTCTTTTGTTTGGAGACTACGTTCAGCATCTTTGAAGGACGGATCACCAATGAGACCAGTCGCACCGCCAACGAGCGCATAAGGTTTGTGGCCTGCTAATTGAAGGCGACGGCTCGTCAAGATGGCAACCAAGTGACCAAGGTGAAGGCTGTCAGCAGTTGGATCATAACCAGTATAATAAGAAACCTGACCTTCTTCCAGTGCTTTGCGCAAGGCTTCTTCATCCGTCGTTTGAAATACCAAACCACGCTCTTTTAGCTCATCAAAAATGTGCATGTGTCTTTTCTCCTTTATAAGTTTATTCATTTCTCTATTCTACCATAAACCACGGAAATGGCAATGGTTTCCATCATTTTCTTGACCTTACTCAAGAAGATTGAGTGACGATTTCTACGCTCTTGTGATTGAAAACAAAGGGTCTAATCTGCTATAATATAGGGAACAAGGAGAAAGAATCAGTGAATCAATTAAAAGAGAAGCTGCAAGAATTTTGGACGAAGATTCAAAAATTCTTTGCAAAGATGTATACAGAAACTCCGAATAAGGAAAAAAATGAGGAAAGTAGCTGGTCTGTCGGTGATATTTTTGCGACCTTTTTACGAACCCTCAAACTCTTGTGGGATGTCATGATCGCCCTGTTCGTGTGCCTCTTTTTATTTGGCGCAGGGATCGGGATTGGTTATGCGGCGAGCCTCTTTAGTAACGTCAAGGTTCCAAAGACAGAAGAATTGGTCCAGCAGGTTCGCAACGTCAGCAGTGTTTCAAAACTGACTTATTCCGATAAGAGCTTGATTGCAGAAGTGGACAGTGATTTGATCCGTACGCCAGTAGCAGGAGACGCCATTTCGGACAATGTCAAGAAGGCTGTGATCGCTACTGAGGATGAGAATTTTGAAAGCCACAAGGGGGTTGTACCTAAAGCCGTTCTTCGGGCAACACTTGGATCTGTAGCCGGCGTGGGTTCCTCAAGTGGGGGATCAACCCTGACCCAGCAGTTGATCAAACAGCAAGTCGTGGGAGACGCTCCAACCTTTACTCGTAAGGCGACAGAGATTGTCGATGCCTTGGCTTTAGAGCGGGGAATGGATAAAAATGAAATCCTAACCACCTACTTAAATGTTTCGCCTTTTGGACGAAACAATCGGGGACAAAATATTGCGGGTGTGGAAGCTGCAGCTCAAGGAATCTTTGGCGTCTCTGCCAAAGACTTGACCGTTCCACAAGCGGCCTTTATCGCTGGCTTGCCACAAAGTCCGATTGTCTACTCTCCTTATGCTGCAGACGGTAGCCTAAAGAGCAAGGAGAACCTCGAGTTAGGTCTGGCGCGTGCCAAAGACGTTTTGTTCAATATGTACCGGACAGGAGCCTTGTCGAAAAAAGACTACGAGACCTATGCTCAGTACGACTTGACCAAAGACTTCATCGCTCCAGATGGCATCGAGAAAACACCGCATGACTACCTCTACTTCCAAGCCATGGCAGAAGCAAAAGAGGCCATGTATGATTACTTGATCAAGCGAGACAATGTCACCAAGCAAGACCTGAAAAATAATGAAACCGTCAAGGCTTACCAGGAATTAGCTGAGAGCGAGTTGCGCGAAGGTGGCTACACCATTCAAACCACGATTAACAAACCGGTTCACAATGCGATGCAGGCCGCGGTATCGAATTTTGGAAGTGTCTTGGATGATGGGACGGGTCTTGTAGAAGTTGGGAATGTCCTTATGGACAACCGAACGGGTGCCGTTTTAGGATTTATCGGTGGACGGAATTTTGACGGCAACCAAAACAACCATGCTTTTGATACAGAGCGTTCCCCAGGGTCTACTATCAAACCGCTGTTGGCATATGGGATTGCCATCGACCAAGGCTTGATGGGAAGCAATAGCATCCTTTCTAACTACCCGACTAATTTCTCAAGTGGGGAGCCGATCATGCACGTGGATAGCCGAGGGACAGCCATGATGGATCTTCGTGAGGCCCTCAATACCTCATGGAATATTCCAGCTTACTGGACTTACCGGACCCTTCGTGAAAAGGGTGTGGATGTTCCATCCTACATGAAGAAAATGGGCTATGATATCCCTGAATATGGTATTGAGAGTCTGCCGATGGGGGGAGGAATTGAGGTCACTGTTGCCCAACATACCAATGGTTTCCAAACCATTGCTAACAATGGGAACTACCTCAAACGCTACATGGTAGAGCAAATCATTGATCGAGATGGGGATGTAGTCTACAAGCACGAGGCAGATCCTGTTCGTGTTTACTCTCCAGCAACGGCAACGATTATGCAGGATCTCTTGCGCGGGGTTATTACGTCTGGTGCAACAACGACCTTTAAGTCACGGATTAGCCAAGTCAACCCAACGCTGGCAGGTGCTGACTGGATTGGAAAAACCGGTACCACTAACTCAAATGGGGATATGTGGCTCATGCTGTCCACCCCAAATGTTTCTTTAGGAGGTTGGATTGGCCATGACAACAATGCTTCCATGCAAACCTTGACCGGATACAACAACAATGCCCAATACATGGCGCAGTTGGCGAATGCAATCTACCAAGCAGATCCAAGTCTCTTTGGAATTCAGGATAAATTCACTCTCGATAAGAGTGTGATCCGCTCTGAAGTGCTCAAATCGACGGGTGAAAGACCGGGTCGCGTCAATGTCAATGGCCGAGATATCGATGTGAGCGGTCAAACGGTGACGAGCCTTTGGGCCAAAAACGGAGCGCCAACCACTCAATACCACTTTGCCATCGGGGGATCGGATAGCGATTATCAAAGTGCTTGGGCAGCAATTCTCGGCAATAGCAGTGGAAATCAGTCGAATAATAAGAACAATTCGACAACCAATAGTTCATCAAGCAATAGTTCAAATCGAAACAGCTCAAATCGTGGCAATCGACGCTAGTCTGATCCAGTAGAAAACCTAGAGAAAGCCTTGATTTTTGGAGCAAAAAACGGTATAATAGTGATAACTAATTTGTCGTGTGCTTTATTTGAAATATTGTCCAAATAAGAGCTTACAGCAGTTAAATCTTACTTGAATAAGTCGATTTAGCTGCTCTTTTTGTGCCTAATTTTCAGAAAAATCCTAGTTTGTTACACAAATTTAATTTTTCTAAAAATTACAAAAAGCGACGAATGAGGTGAAGAGACAGCTCTTCACGTGATGCAAATCACACAATTGTAGTTAAAACCGGATAGGTGGTGAAAGTCATTTTACCAAGCTATCCTAGTATGGAAAAAGGAGTTAAAAACTTTGGCAGGACATGACGTTCAATACGGGAAACATCGGACCCGTCGTAGTTTTTCAAGAATCAAAGAGGTTCTTGATTTACCAAACTTGATTGAAATCCAGACAGACTCATTCAAAGATTTCTTGGATCATGGCTTGAAGGAAGTATTTGAAGATGTGCTTCCCATCTCAAACTTCACGGATACAATGGAATTGGAATTTGTGGGTTATGAAATCCGCGAACCTAAGTATTCACTTGAAGAAGCGCGCATCCACGATGCGAGCTACTCAGCACCAATCTTTGTGACCTTCCGTTTGGTCAACAAAGAAACCGGTGAAATCAAGACCCAAGAAGTTTTCTTTGGTGATTTCCCAATCATGACGGAGATGGGAACCTTCATCATCAATGGTGGAGAACGGATTATCGTATCTCAGTTGGTCCGCTCACCAGGTGTCTACTTCAATGATAAGGTGGACAAGAATGGTAAGGTTGGTTATGGATCAACGGTTATCCCTAACCGTGGGGCTTGGTTAGAGCTTGAAACTGACTCAAAAGACATTGCTTACACACGTATCGACCGCACACGTAAAATTCCATTTACAACCCTTGTGCGTGCTCTTGGATTCTCTGGAGATGATGAAATCATCGATATCTTTGGGGACAGCGAATTGGTTCGCAATACCATTGAAAAAGATATCCACAAAAATCCAATGGATTCACGGACAGATGAAGCCCTCAAAGAAATCTACGAGCGTCTTCGTCCAGGTGAACCAAAAACAGCGGAAAGCTCACGTAGCTTGTTGGTAGCTCGTTTCTTTGATCCACGTCGTTATGACTTGGCACCAGTTGGTCGCTACAAGATCAACAAGAAACTCAATATCAAGAACCGCTTGTTGAACCAAACAATCGCAGAACCATTGGTAGATGCTGAAACAGGGGAAATCCTTGTAGAAGCTGGTACTGTCATGACGCGCGATGTGATCGACAGCATCTCAGAACAATTGGATAACGGTTTGAACAAAATCACCTACATTCCAAATGATGCTGCTGTTTTGACAGAACCAGTTGAATTGCAAAAATTCAAAGTTGTCGCTCCAACAGATCCAGACCGCGTTGTCACCATCATCGGAAATGCTAACCCATCTGACAAAGTACGGATTGTGACTCCAGCTGATATCTTGGCAGAAATGAGCTATTTCTTGAACCTTGCAGAAGGTATTGGCCGTGTAGATGATATCGACCACCTTGGAAATCGTCGGATTCGTGCCGTTGGTGAATTGCTTGCCAACCAAGTGCGTCTTGGACTTTCACGGATGGAACGAAACGTTCGCGAACGGATGTCTGTACAAGATAACGACGTCTTGACACCACAACAAATCATCAACATCCGCCCAGTAACTGCAGCAATTAAAGAATTCTTTGGATCTTCACAGTTGTCACAGTTCATGGACCAACACAACCCACTTTCTGAGTTGTCTCACAAACGTCGTTTGTCTGCCTTAGGGCCTGGTGGTTTGACACGTGACCGTGCCGGATATGAAGTGCGTGACGTGCACTATACCCACTATGGTCGTATGTGTCCGATCGAAACACCTGAAGGACCAAACATCGGTTTGATCAACAACTTGTCATCTTATGGACACTTGAACAAATATGGCTTCATCCAAACGCCATACCGTAAAGTGGACCGGGAAAAAGGTGTAGTCACCAACGAAATCGTTTGGTTGACAGCCGATGAAGAAGATGAGTACATCGTCGCTCAGGCTAACTCTAAGTTGAACGAAAAGGGTGGCTTTGCTGAGCCAATCGTTATGGGACGTCACCGTGGTAACAACCAAGAATTCCCATCTGATCAAGTCGACTACATGGACGTATCTCCAAAACAAGTAGTTGCCGTTGCGACAGCATGTATTCCTTTCTTGGAAAACGATGACTCCAACCGTGCCCTCATGGGTGCCAACATGCAACGTCAGGCTGTGCCATTGATCGATCCAAAAGCCCCTTATGTGGGTACTGGTATGGAATACCAAGCAGCCCATGACTCAGGAGCTGCAGTCATTGCTCAACACGATGGTAAAGTTACTTATGCAGATGCAGACAAGGTAGAAGTTCGTCGGGAAGACGGTTCGCTTGATGTCTACCATATTCAAAAATTCCGTCGTTCAAACTCAGGTACTGCCTACAACCAACGTACCCTTGTAAAAGTTGGCGATGTCGTTGAAAAAGGCGACTTTATCGCTGATGGTCCATCGATGGAAAAAGGGGAAATGGCCCTTGGTCAAAACCCAATTGTCGCTTACATGACTTGGGAAGGGTATAACTTCGAGGATGCCGTTATCATGAGCGAACGCTTGGTGAAAGAAGATGTCTACACATCTGTTCACTTGGAAGAATTCGAATCAGAAACACGCGATACCAAGTTAGGCCCTGAAGAAATTACCCGTGAAATTCCAAACGTCGGTGAAGATGCTCTTCGTGACTTGGATGAAACAGGTATTATCCGTATTGGTGCAGAAGTAAAAGAAGGCGATATCCTTGTCGGTAAGGTAACACCGAAGGGTGAAAAAGACCTTTCTGCTGAAGAACGTCTCCTTCACGCGATCTTTGGAGATAAATCTCGTGAAGTGCGGGATACTTCTCTTCGTGTACCTCACGGTGGAGATGGAGTCGTTCGTGATGTTAAGATCTTTACACGTGCAAACGGAGATGAATTGCAATCTGGTGTGAACATGTTGGTTCGTGTTTACATCGCACAAAAACGCAAGATCCGCGTCGGAGATAAGATGGCCGGTCGTCACGGAAACAAAGGGGTTGTGTCTCGTATTGTTCCAGTTGAAGATATGCCTTACCTTCCAGACGGTACACCGGTTGATATCATGTTGAACCCTCTTGGGGTGCCATCACGTATGAATATCGGTCAGGTTATGGAACTTCACCTTGGTATGGCGGCTCGTAACTTGGGTATCCATATCGCAACACCAGTCTTTGACGGAGCAAGCTCAGAAGATCTCTGGGATACTGTGAAAGAAGCTGGTATGGATAGCGATGCCAAGACCATCCTTTACGATGGACGTACAGGTGAGCCGTTTGACAACCGTGTTTCTGTCGGTGTCATGTACATGATCAAGCTTCACCACATGGTTGATGATAAACTCCATGCCCGTTCAGTCGGACCATACTCAATGGTTACCCAACAACCACTCGGAGGGAAAGCTCAGTTTGGTGGACAACGTTTCGGGGAAATGGAAGTGTGGGCCCTTGAGGCTTATGGTGCATCAAATGTCCTTCAAGAAATCTTGACCTACAAGTCAGATGATGTCAACGGACGTTTGAAAGCTTATGAAGCGATTACCAAAGGTAAACCAATTCCAAAACCAGGTGTACCAGAATCCTTCCGCGTTCTTGTCAAAGAATTGCAATCTCTTGGTCTTGACATGCGTGTCTTGGACGAAGATGATCAAGAAGTGGAACTTCGTGACCTTGATGAAGGGGAAGACGATGATGTGATTCATGTGGATGACCTTGAAAAAGCACGTGAAAAAGCAGCCAAGGAAGCAAAAGCAGCCTTTGATGCTGAAGAATCAGAAAAATAATCAGTAAAAATGATTGTCCTGTGAGAAACCAATACTTCTGACAGGATGATTCGATAACAAGATACAGACACAAGGCGGTGGCAAGAAAGTTTCCTTTCTTCCCCCACCTAAGGCTGTATCCAAATGAAACAAGTATGAAAACAAGGAAAGGTAAGAAATAGTGGTTGATGTAAATCGTTTTAAAAGTATGCAAATCACCCTAGCTTCTCCAAGCAAGGTCCGTTCATGGTCTTATGGAGAGGTCAAGAAACCTGAAACAATCAACTACCGTACATTGAAACCAGAACGTGAAGGTCTCTTTGATGAAGTCATCTTTGGACCTACAAAAGACTGGGAATGTGCGTGTGGGAAATACAAACGGATCCGCTACAAAGGGATCGTTTGTGACCGCTGTGGTGTTGAAGTAACACGTGCGAAAGTTCGTCGTGAACGCATGGGGCACATCGAGTTGAAAGCGCCTGTATCACACATCTGGTACTTCAAAGGCATCCCTTCTCGTATGGGATTGACCTTGGATATGAGCCCTCGTGCCCTTGAAGAAGTCATTTACTTCGCAGCTTACGTGGTGATCGATCCAAAAGATACACCACTTGAGCACAAATCCATCATGACAGAACGTGAATACCGTGAACGCTTGCGTGAATACGGACCAGGTTCCTTTGTAGCTAAGATGGGTGCAGAAGCGATCCAAGACCTCTTGAAACAAGTGGATTTGGAAGCTGAAATTGCTCTCTTGAAAGAAGAATTGAAGACTGCAACTGGTCAAAAACGTGTGAAGGCTGTTCGTCGTTTGGATGTCTTGGATGCCTTCTACAAATCTGGTAACAAGCCAGAATGGATGGTTCTCAACATCCTTCCAGTTATTCCACCAGATCTTCGTCCGATGGTCCAATTGGATGGTGGCCGTTTTGCTGCCTCTGACTTGAACGACCTTTACCGCCGTGTAATCAACCGGAACAACCGTTTGGCACGTTTGCTTGAGTTGAATGCCCCTGGTATCATCGTGCAAAACGAAAAACGGATGCTCCAAGAAGCCGTTGATGCTTTGATCGATAACGGTCGTCGTGGTCGTCCGATCACAGGACCAGGTAGCCGTCCACTGAAATCATTGAGTCACATGCTCAAAGGGAAACAAGGACGCTTCCGTCAAAACTTGCTCGGTAAACGGGTTGACTTCTCAGGACGTTCCGTTATCGCCGTTGGTCCAACTCTTAAGATGTACCAATGTGGTGTGCCACGTGAAATGGCGATCGAGCTCTTCAAACCATTCGTCATGCGTGAAATCGTTGCGCGTGATATCGTGCAAAACGTTAAAGCTGCAAAACGCTTGGTCGAACGCGGAGATGAACGCATCTGGGATATCCTAGAAGAAGTGATCAAAGAACACCCAGTTCTCTTGAACCGCGCACCGACCCTTCACCGTTTGGGGATCCAAGCTTTTGAACCTGTCTTGATTGACGGGAAAGCCCTTCGCTTGCACCCACTTGTCTGTGAAGCCTACAATGCCGACTTTGACGGTGACCAAATGGCCATCCACGTACCGCTTTCAGAAGAAGCTCAAGCAGAAGCTCGTATCTTGATGTTGGCTGCTGAGCACATCTTGAATCCAAAAGACGGTAAACCAGTTGTTACCCCATCTCAGGATATGGTATTGGGGAACTACTACCTCACTATGGAAGAAGCTGGTCGTGAAGGAGAAGGCATGGTCTTCAAAGACCGTGATGAAGCGGTCATGGCTCTTCGCAATGGCTATGTTCACTTGCATACACGTGTCGGAATTGCGACAGATAGCTTGAACAAACCATGGACAGAAGCGCAACAACACAAGATTCTCTTGACAACTGTTGGTAAGATCCTCTTTAACGATATCATGCCTGCAGAGCTTCCATACCTTCAAGAGCCAAATAATGCCAACTTGACAGAAGGCGTTCCAGCTAAGTACTTCTTGGAGCCTGGTCAAGATGTCAAAGCAGCGATTGAGAAATTGGAATTAAACGTTCCATTCAAGAAGAAAAATCTTGGAAATATCATCGCAGAAATCTTCAAACGCTTCCGTACAACTGAAACATCTGCTTTCTTGGACCGCTTGAAAGACTTGGGTTACCATCACTCAACCCTTGCTGGTTTGACAGTGGGGATTGCCGATATTCCGGTCGTTGAAGATAAAGCAGAAATCATTGAAGAATCTCACAAACGTGTGGAACAAATCACTAAACAATTCCGTCGTGGTTTGATCACAGATGATGAACGCTACAATGCCGTTACAGCTGAATGGCGTGCAGCCCGTGAAAAATTGGAAAAACGCTTAGTGGATAACCAAGATCCGAAGAACCCAATCGTTATGATGATGGACTCTGGAGCCCGTGGTAACATTTCAAACTTCTCGCAACTTGCCGGTATGCGTGGTTTGATGGCCGCTCCAAACGGACGGATCATGGAATTGCCAATCCTGTCAAACTTCCGCGAAGGTTTGTCAGTACTGGAAATGTTCTTCTCAACTCACGGTGCCCGTAAAGGGATGACCGATACGGCCCTTAAGACAGCCGACTCAGGTTACTTGACTCGTCGTTTGGTTGACGTTGCCCAAGACGTTATTATTCGTGAAGATGACTGTGGAACAGACCGTGGACTTGTAATCCGTGCCATTACTGATGGCAAGGAAATGATCGAGCCACTCGAAGAACGCTTGACAGGTCGTTATACTAAGAAATCTGTTAAACACCCTGAAACAGGTGAAGTCATCGTTGGGCCAGATACCTTGATCTCAGAAGACCTAGCACGTGAAATTGTTAATGCTGGTGTGGAAGAAGTCACTATCCGCTCTGTCTTTACATGTAACACCCGCCATGGTGTCTGCCGTCACTGTTATGGTATCAACTTGGCGACTGGTGATGCGGTTGAAGTGGGTGAAGCAGTCGGAACCATCGCTGCCCAATCTATCGGGGAACCTGGTACACAGTTGACCATGCGTACCTTCCACACGGGTGGGGTTGCCTCAAATACCGATATCACTCAAGGTCTTCCTCGTGTCCAAGAAATCTTTGAAGCCCGCAATCCAAAAGGGGAAGCGGTCATCACTGAGGTCAAAGGGGAAGTCACAGCCATCGAAGAAGATGCTTCTACACGGACCAAGAAAGTCTTTGTTAGCGGAGCAACTGGTGAAGGTGAATACGTTGTCCCTTACACTGCCCGCATGAAAGTCGAAGTAGGAGATCAAGTCTCTCGTGGTGCGGCTCTGACAGAAGGGTCTATCCAACCAAAACGTCTCCTTGCCGTTCGTGATGTCTTGTCGGTTGAAACTTACCTTCTTGCGGAAGTACAAAAAGTATACCGTAGCCAAGGGGTAGAAATCGGCGACAAACACATCGAGGTAATGGTTCGTCAAATGATCCGTAAAGTACGTGTCATGGATCCAGGAGATACAGACCTTCTCATGGGTACGCTTATGGACATTACAGACTTTACAGATGCTAATAAGGATGTCCTTATCTCTGGTGGAGTTCCTGCGACTGCTCGTCCAGTACTTATGGGAATCACCAAAGCCTCTCTTGAAACCAACAGTTTCTTGTCAGCTGCTTCCTTCCAAGAAACCACTCGTGTTCTTACTGACGCAGCGATCCGTGGTAAGAAAGACCATCTCCTTGGACTGAAGGAAAATGTTATCATTGGTAAGATTATTCCTGCAGGTACAGGGATGGCTCGTTACCGTAACTTGGAACCACAAGCGATTAACGAAGTTGAAATCATCGAAGAAGTGCCAGTAACAGATGGAACAGTCGATGAAGTTCAAACAGCTGAAGTCGTAGAAGAATAAGAAAATTAGTCGGAACTACATGTTCCGGCTTTTTTTGAAAAAAGGAACCAATAGCAATTAGGCAGTCTATTTTTGGAAAATAATTGTGAAAATCACCTGAAAACTACCTGAAAATCATGCTCTGAGCAGAAAACTTTTATTCTCAAAGGATTTTCTATATAATAGAGGATACAAAGGATGGAAGAGTTTATGTATCGAGTGATTGAAATGTACGGGGACTGTGAACCCTGGTGGTTTTTAGAAGGTTGGGAAGAAGATATCGTCAGTAGCCGGAAGTTTGAAGACTATTACCAGGCTTTGAAATACTACAAGCAGAAGTGGTTGGAGTTGAATGCACACTTTCCAAGTTATAAGAGTCGGAGTGATCTCATGACGATCTTTTGGGATACCAACGAGCAAGAGTGGTGTGAGGACTGCAGTGAAGATGTGCAGTTTTTCCATTCGATTGTCCTTCTAGAAGACGAGCACAAGATCCCTAAAAGCAAGCTCCGCCCAGGCTACGAAAAGGAAAGAGGCAGTCGCAAACACCGTTCTTGTCAATATACACTCGATTCAAAAAAGGGGACAACCCTGTCATAAGAGACATTCGGAAGATTTTTTAGAGCGATCTAGAAAGTCTTCTTTTTTTGTCTTCTTTTTCGAATAGTATAAGTGAGAGGAGGAACTATGGTTCAAGAAATTGCAAAAAAACTGATCCGCATGGGGAAAAAGGAAGAAGCTCAGGATCTTTACTTCATTCCTCGGAAGGAGGAGTACCAGGTTTTTATGAGGGTGGGAGATGAGAGGCGCTTTGTGCAATCCTTCCCTTTTGAGGACATGACGGCTATTATCAGCCACTTTAAGTTCGTGGCAGGGATGAATGTGGGAGAAAAAAGGCGCAGCCAGCTAGGGTCGTGTGATTACCCATTAGAGGATGGAGTGGTTTCGATTCGCTTGTCGACGGTGGGGGATTATCGTGGTTATGAAAGCTTGGTCATTCGGCTCTTGCATGATGAGGAACGTGAATTGCGGTTTTGGTTTGATCAGTTGCCAGACTTGCAGAAGAAATTGGCCGGTCGTGGTCTCTATCTCTTTGCAGGTCCTGTTGGTTCGGGAAAGACCACTCTCATGCATGCTTTAGCCCAAGAGCGCTTTGCGGACCAGCAAGTCATGTCTATTGAAGATCCTGTCGAGATCAAGCAGGACAATATGCTTCAACTTCAGCTGAATGACCAGATCGGCATGACCTATGACAACCTGATCAAACTCTCCTTACGCCATCGGCCGGACCTTCTCATTATTGGAGAGATCCGAGATAGGGAAACAGCTCGTGCGGTCGTACGAGCTAGTTTGACAGGAGTCACCGTCTTCTCTACTATTCATGCGAAAAGCGTTCGAGGTGTTTATGAGAGGCTCTTAGAACTTGGAGTGAGTGAGGAAGAGCTCAAGATTGTTTTACAAGGTATTTGCTACCAACGATTAATTGCAGGAGGAGGTGTGGTCGATTTTGCGACGGAAAACTACCAAGAGCACTCAGCCAGCCGCTGGAACCAACAAATGGATCTCTTGGCTCAATCGGGATATATCCAGCTGGCTCAGGCCCAAGCCGAAAAAATTATCTACCGCTAAACAAAAGCAAATCATCGAATTGTTTTTGAATCTTTATTCAAGTGGTTTTCACCTATCTGAGATTGTCGATTTTCTGGATCGCTCTCACCTAGTGGAGAGTCGTTTGGTTTCCCAGATGCGAGAGGATCTCTCGCGGGGGCGGAGTTTTTCAGAGATGATGGCAGGGATCGGTTTTTCAGATGCGGTCACGACACAGCTGTCTCTCGCTGAGCTCCATGGCAATCTTGCATTGAGCTTGGAGAAAATCAGTGCTTACCTAGAAAACATGCGCAAGGTCAAGAAAAAGCTGATTGAGGTGAGCACCTATCCTCTTATCTTGCTTGGGTTTTTAGTTCTGATTATGCTAGGCTTGCGCAATTATTTGCTTCCTCAAATGGATGCTCAAAATATTGGGACGCAATTGATCAGTTCCTTCCCCCAACTCTTTTTGGCCTTAGGAGTGGGACTGGTGACCTTCTTCTTACTCGGCTTTCTCTATTACCGCCAGTCAGGCAAGATCAACGTTTTTAGAAGCTTGTCTCATCTGCCTTTCGGGAAAGGCATGATTCAAGCTTATTTGACAGCCTATTATGCCAGAGAATGGGGCAATCTGATTGGGCAAGGATTGGAGTTGTCTCAGATTTTTTTCATGATGCAGGAGCAAAAATCCCAGCTTTTTCAAGAAATTGGAAGGGACTTAGCTCTTTCTTTAGACCGTGGCCAGTCCTTTTCAGAGACGGTCAGGGGGTATACTTTTTTCAAAAAAGAATTGCCCCTTATGATTGAATACGGTGAAGTCAAATCAAAGCTCGGAAGTGAGCTAGAGATCTACGCTGAAAAAACATGGGAAGATTTCTTTCGTCGGGTTCACAAGGCCATGAATGTAATACAACCCTTGGTGTTTGTCTTTGTGGCTCTTGTGATTGTGTTACTCTATGCAGCCATGTTGCTGCCGATTTATCAAAATATGGAGGTCCATTTATGAAAACATTAAAAACCTATAAGGTTAAAGCCTTTACACTGATTGAAATGTTGGTGGTCTTATTGATCATCAGTGTGCTCTTATTGCTCTTTGTGCCGAATTTGACCAAGCAAAAAGACTCCGTGAAAGAGACAGGAAATGCAGCGGTTGTGAAGGTGGTCGAAAGCCAGGCTGAATTGTACGAGCTCAATCATACCAATGACCAAGCTACTCTAGCAAAGCTGATTGCTGATGGAAATATTACCAACAAACAAGCAGAGTCCTACCGTGCCTATTATGCGAAAAATAGTGGAGAAACTCGTGCGGTTGCAGATTAAGGCCTTCACCTTGGTGGAGACTCTTCTGACCTTGATGATCGTCAGTTTTATCTATCTGGGCTTATCGGGATCGATCAAGACGAGCTTTCAGCAGGTGGAAGAAAAAGTATTTTTTGCAGAGTTTGAACACCTCTATCAAGAAAGCCAGAAAATAGCGCTGGCAAGGCAAACGGAATTGGATGTTGAAGTGACTGCAAGGAAGATTCAAACGCCTTACCAGACGGTGGAGATTCCTGATTCTGTCATTTTGCAAGATCCTAAAACTATTCGTTTAGACCGAGCAGGTGGCAATTCATCCCTGGCCAATGTTCACTTTCAGACACAGAGAGGAGTGGTGACCTATCAACTGTCGCTTGGAAATGGGAAAATTAAAAAAAGCATCCGTTCCCGCTAGTATTCTCATAGAATCCTTAGTTGCCTTGGGTTTATTTGCCATGATTACGACCTTATTGTTAGGGGAGATCCGGCGTTCGCGCAAGGAGCGACTAGCGGATTTCAAAGAGGTAGAGGTCTTATCTGTCGCTCAAATGGCGCTTCAGACAGGGCAAAATCATCTGGAGGCCAATGGTATTCAGGTTCAAGTCGAAAAAGATGCCGATCAGCTCACGGTCTATCATCAAGGGAAGGTGGTACTGCATGTGGAATAACGGAAAGGTCAATGCCTTTACCCTGCTCGAAGCCTTGGTCGCTCTCTTGGTGCTCAGTGGGGGTGTGTTGGTCTTTCAAGGCTTGACCAAGCTCCTGCATGCTGAATTGGACTACCAGGCGCATCAAAAGCAGGAAGAATGGGTACTTTTTCAGCAACAATTGCAGGTGGAATTGGATCGGAGCCATTTTGAAAAAGTAGCGGACAATCATATCTACTTGGTTCAGGATCAAAAACCAATTGCCATTGGTCAATCTAAAGGAGATGATATCCGAAAAACAGATGATAAGGGCAGGGGCTATCAGCCTATGATTTCAGGAGTTCGCTCTAGCCAAATTTGGCAGGAGGGAGAGTTGATTCATCTGCGTTTGAATTTTGAAGAAGGTCTAGAAAGGGAGTATGTCTACCATGTGGTACCAGCGATGCAAAATGAAAAAAGTTAAGGCTGGTGTCTTGCTCTACGCCCTCTTGATGGCAGCGATTTTTAGTCTCTTGCTTCAGTTTTACCTGCACCGTCAGGTTGCGGAGAGACGGATCTTAAAGACGAGTCAAGATCGCCTTCGGGCCTATGCTTTGGTGCAATTGGCTCTTGAAAAGAGAAAGAGTGATGAGAAGACATCAGAGATTCATTTAAAGTCTGGAACAGTTCAGCTAAAGAAGGATCCTGGTTTTCTTCATGCCCAGGCTAAGATGGATGGAGAAAGCTATGAGTTTGTTCTTCCTGTAAGGGAAGAAAAGGAAAGCAAGAAGAGTCAAAAAGAAAAGAAGAAGACGCAGAAAGATAAGGAGAAGGCAGGGAGCGAAAAGCCTTCTGAAGAGACGCCAAAAGAGGCCAAGGAGCCATCAGAAAATAGCGAAAAAGACTAATTTTTGGTATGATAGGGTGCGGAGGAAATCATGAATTTCGAAAAAATTGAACAAGCCTATACCTATCTATTAGAAAACACTCAAAGTATTCAAAATGAATTGTCGACCAACTTTTATGACGCCCTGATTGAACAAAATGCCATGTATTTAGAAGGCAAGACAGATCTAGATATTGTCAAAAACAATAGCAAAAAATTAAAAGAACTAGGTTTAAGTAAGGAAGAATGGCGCAGAGCCTACCAATTCCTTTTTATGAAAGCTGCTCAGACGGAACCTTTACAAGCGAATCACCAGTTCACACCAGATGCGATTGGTTTTATCATTACATTTTTGATCGATCAGTTGGCCAAAGGCGACCAACTGGATGTCTTAGAAGTGGGAAGTGGAACTGGAAATCTCGCTGAGACCATTGTCAACAATAGCCGTCTCACGATTGATTACTTAGGATTGGAAGTAGATGATCTCTTGATTGATCTATCTGCTAGTATCGCAGACGTGATGGAATCCAGTGTTGTCTTTGCACAAGGCGACGCGGTGCGTCCTCAAGTTTTAAAAGAAAGTGACTTGATCGTTAGCGACTTACCGATTGGCTATTATCCAGATGATGCAATTGCCCAGCGCTATCAGGTGGCGAGCTCCGAAGGCCATACCTATGCCCATCACCTCATGATGGAACAGGCTCTGAAATACCTGAAACCTCAAGGAGTAGCCATCTTTTTAGCTCCAAACAACCTCTTGACGAGCCCTCAGAGTGATCTGTTGAAAGCTTGGCTAACAGACAAAGCCCAAATTCTTGCCATGCTGACCTTGCCAGAATCTCTTTTTTCAAATCCAGCCTATGCTAAGACGATTTTCGTCCTACGAAAACAAGAAGAAGAGTCTGTTCAGCCCTTTGTCTATCCTTTTACCGATCTCCAGGATCAAGACCAGGTGGTTCACTTTATGGAAAGTTTCCAAAACTGGTTAAAGGATAGTGAAATTTGATCAAAGATCTGATATAATAGAGGAAGTGAAAACGCTTAATGAGGTGAATATATGTCGAAAACAATTTCTATTAATGCAGGAAGCTCTAGTTTGAAATGGCAATTGTACCAAATGCCAGAGGAAACTGTTCTTGCAAAAGGGTTGATTGAACGGATCGGTTTGAAAGATTCTATTTCAACTGTTAAATTTGATGGACGCTCTGAAAAACAAGTATTAGATATCCAGGACCATACACAAGCTGTAAAAATTTTGTTGGATGATTTGATTCGTTTTGATATTATCAAATCCTACGATGAGATTACAGGTGTGGGCCACCGCGTCGTTGCTGGTGGAGAATACTTTAAGGATTCTGCCTTGGTAGATGACGAAGTCCTTCGAAAAGTAGAAGAATTGTCTTTGTTAGCACCTCTTCATAATCCTGCAAATGCAGCTGGAATTCGCGCCTTTAGAGAGATTTGTCCAAATATTACCAGTGTTGTGGTATTTGATACTTCTTTCCATACAACCATGCCGGAAAAAGCTTATCGTTACCCTCTTCCAACCAAATATTACACAGAAAATAAGGTCCGTAAGTACGGTGCTCATGGAACCAGTCATCAGTATGTAGCGGGTGAAGCTGCTAAACTTCTTGGAAAACCATTAGAAGAATTGAAATTGATCACCTGCCACGTTGGAAATGGTGTATCTGTTACAGCGGTTGACAAGGGAATCTCTGTCGATACCTCAATGGGCTTCACCCCTCTAGGTGGAGTCATGATGGGAACCCGTACAGGGGATCTCGATCCAGCGATTATTCCTTACTTGATGGAACATACAGAGGATTTCAATAAACCTGAAGATATCAGCCGTATCCTCAATCGTGAATCAGGTCTTCTGGGTGTTTCTGGATCTTCTAGTGACATGCGGGATATCCATACAGCGATGCACAATGGAGACGAAAAAGCTAAATTGGCTTACGATATCTTTATCGATCGTTTGCAAAAATACATCGGTCAATACTTAGCAGTCTTGAATGGTGCAGATGCCATCATCTTTACAGCAGGAATCGGTGAAAATGCAGTAAATGTTCGTTCTTCTATTATCAATGGAATCAGCTGGTTTGGCTGCAAGGTCGACCCTGAAAAGAACGTCTTTGGAGTTGTCGGAGATATTTCTACAGATGATTCCCGTGTGAAGGTATTGGTGATTCCAACGGATGAAGAGTTGGTGATTGCGCGTGACGTTGAACGTTTCAAAAATCAGTAAACTGTAATAAAGAGAGAAGGCTGGAGGCGAAAGCCCCAGTCTTCTTATTTTATACAAGAAAGAGGTTGTCCATTGAAAAATATACAGTCATTTGTTCGAAAGCACCCATTATGTAAGAATGCCCTCTGGCTCCTTCTTTTTGTGCCCTTATTCTTTCTCTCACAATTCCCCCTCATCACCATGGTTTATTCCCTTCAAGAAGGAATGGATGCAAGGTGGGTCACTATCCTCACTCTCTTGGTGACAGTGGCGGTGCTATTTATTTTTTATATAGTCATCAAAAAGAGCCCTCTGGAGAACTTAGATGCTCGGGTTATAACCTGGCCGTCTTTGGGGAGAAATTTTCTTTTTCTTCTCTTGTTGATGGCTAATAACCTGCTCGCCTATCCCTTGTTGAAACAAGAGGCAGGTGGTACGACGGCAAACCAAGCGGCTCTGAATGAACTGCAATCTCATGCTCCTTTTCTTGCTATGGGCATGGTCGTGATCCTTGTTGCTCCGATTCTAGAAGAGCTGCTTTGTCGGGCCATCATCCCTCGTTTGATCTTTCGAGGGGCAGAACCAATCGGTTATCTAGCCGGTGCTCTCTTTTTTACGTACTTGCATGGACCGAGTACCCTAGGGGAGTGGGTAGCTTACGGAGGCATGTCCTTGATCTTAACTTGGGTGGCTTATCGCTATAAGCGGATCGAGTATAGCATTTGCCTTCATATGACCTTGAATGCGCTAGCTTATTATTATCCGGTGGTCATACTCCTTTGTTTATTGCCAGTATGGAGAGTTTTCTTCCATGATAAATTATGATAAAATGGTAGGTACCAATGAGTTTTGATGCAGAACCATCCTACAGAAGGTCAGAAATCCGTATGGAGAGTAGACTCAGAGGTTTAGAACACTTGTTCTAGCCTCTTTTGTTCGCAATCATGCTGTAGGAAGGGAATCAAAGGAGAACGAAAATGATTGATAATAAATGGCTGAGTGGCCAAGGGACCCTTCTTTGTGGGATCTTAAATGTCACTCCGGATTCATTTTCTGATGGCGGTAAGTATACGAGTGTGGATGCAGCCGTGCAGCAGGCGAGAAAACTGATCCAAGAAGGAGCTCAGATCCTCGATATCGGAGGAGAATCAACCAGACCAGGAAGTCATTATGTGGAAATCCAAGAAGAAATTGACCGCGTGGTTCCAGTGATCGAAGCCATTCGGAAAGAAAGTGATGTCTTGATTTCAGTGGATACCTGGAAGTCCCAGGTGGCGGCGGCGGCGCTCGAAGCTGGGGCTGATATTGTCAACGATATTACTGGTTTTCTTGGAGATCCTAAGATGGCTGCTGTGGTTGCGGAGCATGAAGCGAGCGCGGTTCTCATGTTTAATCCAGTGATGGCAAGACCGCATCATCCAAGTTCCACTATCTTTCCAAGTTTTGGTTTTGAACCAGTCTTTTCAGAGCAAGAACTTCAACAGATGGCTCAAGAACCGATTCAAGACGTGATGTGGACCTTCTTTGACCGCTCGCTTGCGGTAGCGAAAGCAGCTGGTGTCCAGATGGATCGTATTATGCTGGATCCTGGGATCGGATTTGGTTTGACCAAGCGAGAGAACTTACTCTTATTACAAGAACTCGGGACGATTCACCAAAAGGGCTATCCGATCTTTCTAGGGGTCTCCCGCAAACGTTTTGTGGTCAATATTATTGAGGAAGCTGGATTTGAAACAGATCCTGCAACGGAGACTGGTTTTTGGAATCGGGACCTGGCTTCGAGCCATTTGACCAGTATTGCAGCCAGTCAAGGAGTCGAAGTGGTGCGGGTGCATGATATTCCCCTTCACAAGATGGCAGCCAGTCTAGGCCAAGCTATTTTCCAAGCCCAAGAGGCAGCAGATACCAATTTAAAACAATACAAGTAAATGAAGACAAAAGAACATCAGTTGGATCTTCGTTGGCTAGAAGCCTATCGTTCCCAAGATCCACATTTCGGCTTGGAGCGCATGGAAGCTCTCTTGGCTTTGAGAGGAAATCCTCACCTAGACTGTCGGGTCATCCATATTGCGGGGACCAATGGCAAAGGATCTACCATTGCTACCTTGTCTCAACTCTTGAGGCAGGCAGGTTTACGGGTTGGAGTCTTTACCTCTCCTTATCTGATCCATTACAATGACCAAATCACCATTAATGGCGAAGCCATTTCGAATCAAGACCTGCAAACCTACCTGGATAGTTACCAGCAACTCCTGGAAGCTGAACAATCAAGGGCTATCTTTCAAGGTTTGACGGAATTTGAAGTGATGACGGCCATCGCCTATGATTATTTTGCTCACGAGGAGCTGGATTATGTGATCATGGAAGTCGGTATGGGGGGACGACTAGACAGTACCAATGTCTGTCAGCCTGTTCTGACTGCGATCACTTCGATTGGCTTGGATCATGTCGCCCTTCTTGGGCCAGATCTGGCTTCCATCGCCCGTGAAAAGGCAGGCATCATTAAGCCAGGAATTCCTCTGGTTCTAGGGAAATTAGAAGCAGAAGCCAGCCAAGTCATTGAAGGCATTGCGATTCAGAAGCAGGCACCGATAACAGCCTATGACAGAGATTACCAAGTTGAGCTAGAGGCCTCTTGTCTATCGGGCCAATCCTTTTCTTATCACAGTTCCAAAAGAGAAACAGCCTCCTATCAAGTAGCGCTCTTGGGTCATCACCAGGCCAGAAATGCAGCTCTTGCGATCAGTATCTGTGATGTACTTTTTGAAAGAGAAGGGCGTGAACTCTTGTCAAGAGAGTTAGTGGATGAGGCCTTGCATCAAGTCGTCTGGCCTGGCCGGATGGAAGTGATCTCTCAAAAACCCATGATCTTGCTGGACGGGGCCCATAACCCCCATGCCGTTGCGCCTTTGATCGCAAGTCTTCGGGAACTGTTTCCAAGTCAAAAAAAGACCATTCTTTTTACCTGCATCCGGACCAAAGCCTTAGAAGAGATGCTCATTCAGTGGCAGGAACTGGAAAATAGTCGCTTGATCCTCACGACTTTTGAAGATCCAAGAGCCTATTCTCAAGAAGAGATGACAGCTGCTGCGAACCACCACCAGCTGGAGGAAGTCAACTGGCGAGAATTTCTACAAAACTGGCAAGCTGGAGATGATGAGCTCCTCATTGTAACAGGATCGCTCTATTTCCTTAGCCAGGTACGACCTTATTTATTAAAAACAGAAAAATCCAACTAGGAGATGATATGGATACAAAGAAAATTGAAGAAGCAGTGAAAATGATCATCGAGGCAGTCGGTGAAGATGAGAACCGTGAGGGACTTCAGGAAACGCCGACCCGCATTGCAAAGATGTACCAAGAAATCTTTGCAGGACTGGGGCAGACAGCAGAAGAGCACCTGTCTAAATCATTTGAAATCATTGATAACAATATGGTGGTCGAGAAGGATATTTTCTTCCATTCCATGTGTGAGCATCACTTTTTGCCATTTTATGGAAAAGTGCACATTGCCTACATTCCAAATGGCCGTGTTGCTGGGCTTTCAAAACTGGCTCGTACGGTCGAAGTTTACGCTAAAAAACCACAGATTCAGGAACGTTTGACGGTAGAAATCGCAGATGCCTTGATGGAATATCTTGGAGCACAAGGAGCACTTGTCTGGGTAGAAGCAGAGCATATGTGTATGAACATGCGTGGTGTCCGTAAACCTGGGACCGCTACAGTGACAACTGCTGCGCGTGGACTGCTTGCGACAGATAAAGACTTAAAAAATGAAGCCTATAAACTCATGGGCCACTAATGGCTGGCTATAAGAGGTGAAGAGAGTGGATCAATTACGGATCAAGGACTTAGAGGTATACGCCTATCACGGTGTTTTTCCAGCAGAAAAAGAATTAGGACAACGCTTTGTCCTAGACCTATGGGTAGATTATGAGATGACTCGTGCTGCCCGTACAGGTGATTTGGAAGCTTCGATCCATTACGGGATCTTGGCGGAACAGTTGACCGAGTGGATGCAGGCAGAAAAGATCGATCTGATTGAAACGGTGGCCTTTCAATTGGTTCAAAAGATTTTCGAAAGCTATTCCTTTGTAGAAAAAGTTCGTCTGGAGTTGAAAAAACCTTGGGCTCCTGTTCCCTTGCCACTAGAGACTTGTTCGGTGACAATCGAACGGGAGAAAAAACGGGTCTTTATTGGGCTTGGCACCAATATGGGAGATAAACAACTGCAACTAGAGACGGCGCTAGAAAAACTCAAGGATCGAGGCATTCATCTTCTTCAGACATCCACAAGGATTGAAACAGAACCTTGGGGAGGAGTGGAGCAGGACACCTTTTTGAATCAGGTGGCAGAAGTTGAAACCTGGATGACCCCAGAGGATTTATTAGAGACCTTACTTGCCATTGAGCAGGAAATGGGACGTGTTCGTGAGGTCAAGTGGGGGCCACGTGTGATCGATCTAGATCTGCTCTATATGGGGGACACCATTTGTTACAGTCCAAACTTGATCTTGCCACATCCTTATGTGGCAGAACGTGCCTTTGTCCTAGAATCTTTGAATGAAATTGCTCCTCATTTTGTGGACCCTGTTCAAAGAAAGCCTATTCGCCAATTATGGGATGCCGTCAAATAGTCTCTCTTCTTTGCATCATAAAAAAAACAATCCCTATTTGTACTGACCCCAAAAAGTTAGACAAATAATTTAAGTTAAGGATTTAGTCCTGTATTGCACAGGACTAAGTCCTTTTAGTTTTACCTTAATTCGTTTGTTGTTGTAATAGTCAATATAGTTTACAAT
>NZ_JAQFJL010000017.1:0-50019 GCF_030440045.1 Streptococcus sp. SP8
CATCTGAATCAGCTTCAACATCAGCAAGCCAATCAGCATCATTGAGTACATCAGCATCTGAATCAGCTTCAACATCAGCAAGCCAATCAGCATCATTGAGTACATCAGCATCTGAATCAGCTTCAACATCAGTAAGTCAATCAGTATCTGCGTCTGAATCAACTTCAACATCAGTAAGTCAATCAGTATCAGCATCTGAATCAGCTTCAACATCAGTAAGTCAATCAGTATCAGCATCTGAATCAACTTCAACATCAGTAAGTCAATCAGTATCAGCATCTGAATCAACTTCAACATCAGTAAGTCAATCAGTATCAGCATCTGAATCAACTTCAACATCAGTAAGTCAATCAGTGTCTGCATCTGAATCAACTTCAACATCAGTAAGTCAATCAGTGTCTGCATCTGAATCAACTTCAACATCAGTAAGTCAATCAGTATCTGCGTCTGAATCAACTTCAACATCAGTAAGTACTTCAGTTTCAGTTAGCCAATCACAATCACAATCAGGATCAACATCTGGTAGCGGTTCATACTCTAACTCAATGAGCCAATCAGGATCAACATCTGCTAGTGGTTCATACTCTAACTCAATGAGTCAATCAGGATCTACTTCTGCTAGTGGTTCATACTCTAACTCAATGAGTCAATCAGCTTCTGGTTCAGAGTCATTGTCTACATCAGAATCAGCAAATGGATCACAAAAACACAGCGAATCTGTAGCACTTCCAAATACTGGTGAAACAACATCTGTAACATCAGCTCTTCTTGGAGCGGTTGCAGGACTTGCTGGAGCGGCTGTTCTTGGTCGTCGCAAAAAAGAAGATGAAAAATAATCTTCTATCCTAATTTGATTCGATCATTTCAGGTATGTGGTCAATGAAAAAGGATCCAAAAAGAGAACCTCCGGGTTCTCTTTTTGTGTATTGTTTTCGTATCAGAAAATGGTCTTAATTAGTTACATTAGGGAAAAAATAATGTATAATAACTTGATATCTAAAATTTAAGGAGCGGACATGTTTTTTAAACGTTCGAAGGGTGATTTTCGCGAAACGGAGCGAATCACACGTTATAAATTAATCAAATCAGGAAAGAATTGGGTACGGGCATCTGTTTCTCGGTTAGGCCTATTTCGTGTCATGCGAGGTGGTGTAGATGAAAAGATCGTGGTTCAATACGAAGCCTCATCACACTCGATGCCTGCAGATCTGGTCAAAGGGCTGGTTGTGCTAGGAGCTCTGGCTGGGGCGACCACGGTTGCCAATCCAGTATTTGCTGAGGAAAATGAGATGAATGCGACTGTTGGGTCTGAAATCAGCCCATCGACTGGTGTAGCGGGTTCGGATAGTCTTGTTTTGGGGACGACGTCTACCACAGACTCTGTGTCAGCGAGTCAGTCTGCTAGCGAATCTGAATCACTCTCGAAGTCAGGCAGTCAGTTGCTTTCAGAAAGCAGTTCACTTTCTCAGTCGGTTTCTTTGAGTGAATCTCATGTTGTTAGTCATTCAGCGAGTCAGTCCACATCAGAAACTGCTAGTAGCACTTTCTCAGAGAATAACGCTATTCATGTAGCTACTTCTGAAACGAGTGAGAAAGTAGCAGAGGCACAAAACACTCGCTCAGAAGATCAGGTGAAGCGTCTGCAGGTCTTGGCTTTGGATTTATACACCTATCGTGCGCAGGCTTTGGAAATTCCTGGGACAGAATCTGCTATTGAAAGTGGAGATCTGGCTTTAGAAGCAATTCGTACTGGTTTGTCCAATCCAGCAATTCAAATCGATGCTGTAGAAAGTCAAGCCAAGAGTGCTCGGAATCGCTTGGTCAATGCGGTGCTTCGTGCGACATCTGGTCAACGGGATCCGCGTAACGGGAATCGTATAGATGCTGATACCAGTCTCCGTGCGCCTCAGTATAATTTAGGTCTGGCTAACAATGCCTTGATTTCTGTGTATAACTCTGATTACATTAATCAGGCTTATAATGTTGTGGAAACCAATCCTACACGAAATAGTATTAAAAGCATTGGCTACGCTTCTGGTAGTGACCGTGTGAATGGCATTAATGTTCCGCAAACATCGGCCTTGAAAAATAGTGCAGTGGCCTTTAATATCATGGGAACTGTTGGGCAGACAGAGGTCGTAACGCCTGGGAAAATTTATAATGTTTCTTTTGTAGTGACCAATACGGCTAGGCAGTCAGTGACACGAACGCTACGCATTCAGGTTTTGCCGCAAAATGATGGCATCCGTAATCCGATTACGGCTGTGACGACAGCGACTTTTGTCAATGATACTACTAACTTGGCTCAGGCTGAAAAAGAGAAGGTTTGGGAGGCCTTTAAGACTGCTAACCCAAATATTGCCACTTCAAAGGATTTTAAATCTTATTCCGTTTCATCATCTGGTGTGGTAACCATTACTTATAAAGATAACACCACTAATGATGTGACGGCTCCAGTGAAGCGACTAGCAGCACCAACTGTTGAAACGAGATTATTGGATAAGGCTTACACACAGACGCCTGTAACGGTGACGGGAGCTGAGCCAGGTTCTACAGTCGTTCTATACAATAATGACGACGAAGTGGGAACAGCTGTGGCAGATGCTTCGGGTCAAGCGATTGTGACGCCGACTGTTAAGTTACAAACGGGTGGTGTAACAGCCAAAGCTCGCATCATGTATGGTGATTATGCGGTGTATTCAGATGCCAGTAATATGGTTGCTGTAACAGATGCCACACGTCCTGAAGTGACGGCTAAGTTGACCGTCAATGGTGTGGAACCGAAATCAACCCCTCTTGAAGGTGGTGGGAAGAATTATACTATTTACGCTGGTGATGATGCGGTTGTGACCTTTACAGCTACTGATGACAGTGGCAAGTTGAAAGAAATGAAAGTCGTTGCACGAGCGGATCTGAACGACAATGCTTTGAACGGGAATTTCTTTGGTGGCAGCCAGTATGGAACAGGTGATATTGCTCCTATCACGGGAGATATTACGGCTACCAGTGCGAACCCTGCAACCATCACAACGACCATTCATCTGAAGGATGACCTTTACCATACCTACCGGAATACATGGCAACGCAACGTCGCGGCTATTGACAATGCCTCCAATATGAACCGTCCAAATGGTTTGGGTGAGATTCGGATTACTCAGGGGCGTCTCGCTGATCGTACACCAGGTGTGGCGCCGACAAGCACTATTCAGGTGACGAGTCTAACAGCATTGACAGATGCAGATAAGAGCAAGGTGATTGCAGCTGTGTCGGCGGTCAACCCAGAGGTGGCTAACCGGATTAAGTCCTATACGGTTAATAGTGATGGTACAGTCACCATTACTTATAAAGATAGTACGACCAATGTCGTAGCGGTGAAACTGTCAGATAGCGATCACAGCCAGTCTGTATCAAACAGTCAGAGTGCATCTGCGAAGACTTCGCAATCGATCAGTCAGTCTTTAAGTGCGAAGCAATCTCAGAGCGTTTCATTAAGCCAGTCACTGAGCTCGGTTCGCTCACAAAGTTTGTCAGCTTCACTAAGCCAATCAGCTTCTGCAAGTGTCTCAGCTCAAACTAGTTTATCTCGCAGTCAATCGTTGAGCAAGGAGGTTTCTCAATCTCAATCCGCTTCAACGAGTCAATCTGTATCGACAAGAAAATCTGAATCTGTGAAAGTTTCGGAATCAGTATCTGCTTCTGAATCAGTGTCAGCGTCTGAGTCAGTTTCAACGTCCGAGTCGGTTTCTGTATCTGAATCAGTGTCTACTTCTGAATCGGTGTCAACAGCAGAGTCAGTGTCAACATCAGAATCAGTTTCAACGTCCGAATCAGTGTCAGCGTCTGAGTCGGTATCAGCGTCTGAGTCAGTGTCTACGTCAGAATCATTCTCGACATCCGAGTCAGCATCTACATCAGAATCTGTATCAACGTCTGAATCGGTGTCGACTTCCGAGTCTGTTTCTGTATCGGAATCAGTATCAGCATCCGAGTCCGTTTCGACTTCTGAATCAGTGTCTACTTCTGAATCTGTTTCGACTTCCGAATCATTGTCAACATCCGAATCAGTTTCGACATCAGAGTCTGAATCAACATCCGAATCAGTGTCAACGTCTGAGTCAGTCTCAACCTCTGAATCGGCATCTACCTCAGAATCGGTATCGACTTCCGAGTCAGTTTCAGCGTCTGAATCATTGTCAACATCCGAATCAGTTTCAACGTCTGATTCGGTGTCAACGTCCGAATCAGTCTCAACATCCGAGTCAGTTTCAGCGTCTGAATCATTGTCAACATCCGAATCAGTTTCAACGTCTGATTCGGTGTCAACGTCCGAATCAGTCTCAACATCCGAGTCAGTTTCAGCCTCTGAATCGGTATCGACGTCTGAGTCAGTCTCAACATCAGAATCAGTTTCAGAATCCGAGTCAGTATCAGAAAGTCAGTCAATTTCAACGTCTGAATCAGTGTCAGCGTCTGAGTCGGTTTCAACGTCCGAATCAGTCTCGACTTCTGAATCGGCATCTACATCAGAATCAGCTTCTGCATCAGAATCAGCTTCTGCCTCTGAGTCAGCCTCAACGTCTGAGTCAGTTTCAACCTCTGAATCGGTATCGACTTCCGAATCAGTTTCAACGTCCGAATCAGTATCAGCGTCTGAGTCAGTTTCAACCTCTGAATCAGTATCGACATCTGAGTCAGTCTCAGTCTCTGAGTCAGTATCTACGTCCGAATCAGCGTCAGCCTCAGAATCTGAGTCGGTATCAGCATCAGAATCAGCCTCAGAATCTGAGTCGGTATCAGCCTCAGAATCAGCCTCTGCTTCTGAATCAGTTTCAACATCAGAATCAGTCTCAGAGTCCGAATCAGTTTCAACGTCTGAATCGGTTTCTGTATCAGAATCAATCTCGACATCAGAATCATTGTCAGCATCGTTGAGCACTTTAGTATCAGAAAGTCAGTCAGTCTCTACTTCAGTGTCAGTCTCTACTTCAGTGTCAGTCTCAACATCTGAGTCAGCCTCTGCTTCTGAATCAGTGTCTACTTCAGAATCAGCCTCTGCATCCGAATCAGTCTCAACGTCTGAGTCAGTTTCAGCATCTGCATCCGAGTCCGTTTCGACTTCTGAATCGGTGTCGACTTCCAAGTCTGTTTCTGTATCGGAATCAGTATCGGCATCCGAGTCAGCATCTACATCAGAATCTGTATCAACGTCTGATTCAGTATCAACGTCCGAATCAGTTTCAGCGTCTGAATCGGTTTCTGTATCAGAATCAGTGTCTACTTCTGAATCTGTTTCGACTTCCGAATCATTGTCAACATCAGAATCAGTTTTGACATCAGAGTCTGAATCAACATCCGAATCAGCATCTGCTTCTGAATCAGCCTCAGTGTCCGAATCAGTCTCGACATCCGAGTCAGTTTCTGTATCTGAATCAGTTTTAACGTCTGAATCAGTCTCGGCATCTGAGTCAGTTTCAACATCAGAATCAGTATCGACTTCTGAGTCAGTTTCAACATCAGAATCAGTCTCGACATCCGAGTCAGTTTCTGTATCTGAATCAGTCTCAACGTCTGAGTCAGTATCAGCGTCTGAATCAGTTTCTACCTCTGAGTCAGTATCTACGTCTGAATCAATCTCGACCTCTGAATCATTGTCAGCATCAACATCTGAGTCGGTCTCAACCTCTGAATCAGTATCGACATCCGAGTCATTGTCCGCGTCCGAGTCAGTTTCAACTTCTGAATCGGTGTCAACATCAGAATCATTCTCAGTCTCTGAATCAGCCTCTGCGTCCGAGTCAGCGTCAACATCCGAATCAGTGTCTACGTCTGAATCGGTGTCAACATCAGAATCAGTTTCTGCATCAGAATCAGTATCAACATCCGAATCAATTTCAGCCTCTGAATCAGTTTCAACGTCAGAATCAGTGTCAACCTCAGAATCGGCATCTGTATCCGAATCGGTTTCTACGTCAGAATCGGTATCTGTATCCGAATCGGTTTCTACGTCAGAATCAGCGTCAACATCAGAATCAGCGTCAATATCAGAATCGGTTTCGGCGTCTGAGTCAGCGTCAACATCTGAATCAGTGTCAACGTCAGAATCAGTATCAGTGTCCGAATCAGCTTCAACCTCAGTAAGCCAATCAGTGTCAGCATCTGAATCAGCTTCAACCTCAGTAAGCCAATCAGTGTCAGCATCTGAATCAGCTTCAACCTCAGTAAGTAAATCGGTTTCTACGTCTGAATCGGTGTCTACATCCGAATCAGTATCAGCGTCTGATTCAGAATCAGCGTCCGAATCAGTATCGACATCTGAGTCAGTGTCAACGTCCGAATCAGTATCGACATCTGAGTCAGTGTCAACGTCCGAATCGGTTTCTGTATCTGAATCAGCGTCCACCTCAGAATCAGTTTCTGCATCCGAGTCAGCGTCTGAGTCAGAATCTGCGTCCGAATCAGTATCGACATCTGAGTCAGTGTCAACGTCCGAATCGGTTTCTGTATCTGAATCAGTGTCAACGTCCGAATCGGTTTCTGTATCTGAATCAGTGTCCACCTCAGAATCAGTTTCTGCATCCGAGTCAGCGTCAGAATCATTGTCTGCATCTGAGTCAGCATCAACCTCTGAATCAGTCTCGGCGTCTGAGTCGGTATCCGAGTCAGTATCAACGTCTGAATCAATCTCGACATCTGAATCATTGTCAGCCTCTGAGTCAGTGTCTACATCCGAATCGGTTTCTACCTCTGAATCAGTATCAGTGTCCGAATCAGCTTCAACTTCAGTAAGCCAATCAGTCTCAGCATCTGAATCAGTGTCGACATCAGAATCAGTTTCAGCCTCTGCGTCGGTATCAACATCGGAGTCAGTTTCTGCGTCTGAATCAATCTCGACATCGGAGTCAGTTTCTGCGTCTGAATCAGTTTCAGCATCCGAGTCGGTTTCTACCTCTGAATCAGTATCGACCTCAGAGTCCGTTTCTGTATCAGAATCGGTTTCTACGTCAGAATCAGCATCAGCCTCTGAGTCAGTTTCTGCGTCTGAATCAGTGTCAACATCAGAATCAGTATCAACGTCTGAATCTGTGTCAACATCCGAATCGGCATCTGTGTCTGAGTCAGTTTCAGCGTCTGAGTCAGTTTCAACATCAGAATCTGTGTCAACGTCTGAATCGGTGTCTACATCAGAATCAGTATTAACGTCTGAATCAGTTTCTGTATCTGAGTCAGCATCAGCCTCTGAGTCGGCCTCTACCTCAGAATCAGTCTCAACCTCTGAATCAGTCTCAATGTCCGAATCGATTTCTGTATCTGAATCAGTTTCAGCGTCCTTGTCAGCGTCTACGTCTGAATCAATCTCGACATCCGAATCAATGTCAGCATCGTTGAGCAGTTCAGTATCAGAAAGCCAGTCAGTCTCTACTTCGCTTTCGGTTTCGACATCAGTATCTGCATCAGAGTCAGCATCATTGAGTACCTCTGCACCTGAATTAACTTCAACATCAGTAAGTACTTCAGTTTCAGTGAGTCAATTACAATCAGGATCAACATCTGGTAGCGGTTCATACTCTAACTCAATGAGCCAATCAATTTCTCGTTCAGAGTCATTGTCTGTATCAGAAACAGCAAGTGGTTCACAAAAACACAGCCAATCTGTGGCGCTTCCGAATACTGGCGAAACAGAATCTGTAACATCAGTTCTTCTCGGGGTAGTTACAGGGTTAGCTGGAATTGCTGGACTTACCCGACGTAAAAAGAAGGGGAACTGATCTAGTAGGAAATATCATTTTTTTCGAGTGAATCTCATAGGAGATTCACTTTTTTATTAGTAGAATGAAGTATTTTTAATGTGTTACAAAAAATTTGAAAATTAAACAATAATATAGAAGTTTTTTGTAGCGAATTACTTGAATCTACGTAGTATTCCTGTATAATAATAATGACTACAATGTAAGGGGAATATCATGCAATTTAAGCGTTCAAAAGGAAACTTTCGTGAGACAGATCGTGTCGTACGCTTCAAATTAATTAAATCAGGAAAAAATTGGCTTCGAGCATCAACAGCTGCTCTAGGCCTCTTTCGCGTGGTGCGTGGGCAAGTGGAGGAGACTATCATTGCCAACGTGCAGCAAGATCAAATAGAAAGTCAAAAGCATAACCAAGCCTTCTTAAAGGGTTTGATTACGGTAGGGACTGTTTTTGGTGGTGCTGTGCTTGCTACGACTGCTAAGGCGGAGGATGCAACATCACTTGCACCAACGGTTTCTGAGACAAAAGAGGAAACCTTGGTAGAAGTGGATAGTGTGGTCTTAGCAAAAACTTCAAGCCAGCCTTCAGAATCCATCTCTGTTTCAGGATCAACTAGTTTTTCTACATCTGAGAGTGCGTCTGCTTCGATCAGTGAATCCACCTCTTTGTCCTTGAGCGAAGTTGGATCAACTGCATTATCAACGGCACTTAGTGAGTCTGCTCAAGCTCTAGAGTCAGAGGTAGTTGTTGAAGAGCCGACTAGTTTAGAAGAAGCTACTGTTTTAGAACAAAATACCTCTGAAGCTGAATTGCTACAGGAAATTGCAGGGAATTACGCATCTAAAATGACGGACACCGATCGCCGAGCAGTGGTCGAAGCGGTCATTAACAAAGTGCAGGCCGAAGTGGCTGCAAGTAATAACTTGATCCATACCAATGCCAGTGCTCAAGCTTATGCTGACCAGCGCGATCGTTTGGAGAAAGCTGTCGATGAGATGATGACGACCTTGACAGCTGCAGGTTTTGTGGGAAATACAAATGTAGATGGGAAACCTGCGATCTCTGCTCAGTTGGCTCCTCTAGCTGAGGAAACATACTTGGCTGATGATGTATTGGATATGAGCCCGAACCCAGAAGATCCCAATGGTGCGAGTGTAGAAGATCCTACACTTGACACACCAGGATATGCTAAGGATCCTCATCTAGATAAAGATCTCTTAAGATTTTCGCCTGAAGAGTTGAAAAATTTTTTAGGTGAACCCTACACCAATCGTTATACATTTGGTATTTGGGACTTTGTGAATAAACAAGGAGAGTCACTTGGTTACTATGCGACCATGTCGATTGATATCAGTGAGATAGATCCGGAAAAGCATAAGGCAATGGATGTTTATTTCCGCATTGTCCGAAAATCAGATGGGGCTGAAATTTTTTCACAAACTGTATCTCCAGAAGGATATGGCCAAGATATTCAATTACCAAAAGAAGTACTAATTGGTCAGGCTCCCCTTGGGAACAAGGTTTTTAATTCGGAACCTTCTACAGGTAATGGGACCTTTGGAATGCTAACGAATTTTATTCCGGAACAGGCTTTCTTATTCCGGAGTATTTATGATGTCATGACGCCTGAGAATCAGGGGCAATTGATTAGGACGTATCCTAGTATCAAAATTCCATCTATGATGGGACAACAATCGACCTTCTATAGAGAAGTGGACCCGAATGGTAGATGGTTTAATGGGCAATATGAACCAACGGGGAAAGAAAGATCCTTACTAGAGTATAGAATCTACGGATTGGAAGGCCAGCATTATACAGCTTCCAATCCACGCGAATTTCCTGGTTATGTACAGGTCCCAGCGCATACCGTGTTCCCGAATCGTAAAAGTGGGGTGTTCGATAATAGTAAGAATGGGAAATCAAGAATTGAACTATTAGGGGATGCGCGTGAGCATTTCATTAAAAGTGAAGTTGTCACCCTTAATCAAAATGGTGATTATTCTCTTCGCTACTATGTTTTAGATCCTTCTAAAATCCATGATGTTAGTAGTGGTGATGTAGGAAACGCTAAGGTAACCGATGTATATACACTTGTTTATGAAAAAGAATTTAAACAAGATAGTACGGATAACCTTTCAGATTTAGGTGGAACTCGTAAAGTTGAAAGTAAAAACAAGGATTATTTCCTGAATGTTACACCAAAACGAATAGATTACCAACATTTTGAGTTGGATATTACAGGTTGGTTCTCTAGTAAGGAGACAGTTACATACACTGATGAGAAAACAGGAATAGAATATACTGTTCCAAAACCATTCACGGAACTTCCAAAATCAGCCTACCTCGATAAAAATACGACCATGGTCGTTGGAGAAGATGCAACACCTCAAGGAGCAGATGGTTTTTCCAACTTCAAACAAACGATCAAAAAAATAGTAGATTCATATCCCTTAACGAGTGTGAATTATTACTATCGGAAGATGACACCGTCAGAATCTGCTTCACAATCTCAAAACTTCTCGATTTCAACTTCAGAGTCACTAGTTTCAGAATCCATTTCATCTTCTCAATCTGTTTCGGTCAGTGAGTCCGTTTCCTTGTCACAAGCATCTAGCTTCGCCAGTCAATCAGATTCACAGGTTTCAACCTCGATTTCCTTGTCACAATCTGTATCGACAAGCGAATCCAACTCGTTGGTTCAGGAATCGATCTCCACTAGTCAGTCGGAGTCTCTAGTCCAAGAGTCGGTTTCAGCCAGTCAATCAGATTCCTTGATTAAAGAATCCGTATCTGCCAGCCAGTCTGATTCGTTGGTTCAGGCCTCTGTTTCAGCAAGTCAATCGGATTCGTTAGTTCAGGCCTCAGTCTCTGCTAGCCAGTCCGAGTCGCTGCTCAAAGAGTCGGTTTCTTCAAGCCAGTCAGATTCATTGGTTCAAGAGTCCGTTTCGGCAAGCCAATCAGAGTCGTTGGTCCAAGCCTCAGTTTCTGAGAGTGAATCGGAATTATTGGTTCAGGAGTCTGTATCGGCCAGTCAATCCGATTCGCTGGTTAAAGAATCTGTCTCAGCAAGTCAGTCAGATTCGCTGGTCCAAGAGTCGGTATCATCCAGTCAATCAGACTCACAATCAAAAGCAGCATCAGCATCTAAGAGTGAGTCTGAAAAAGCCTCTAAATCTGTTTCGTTGAGTCAGTCGGTATCCTTATCTAATTTAGCATCTAGATCAATTTCTGTGTCTCAATCGCAGTCGACATCAGCTGTTGGATCGGAGGAAGTGGTTTCTCAACTGATTTCCTTGTCACAATCTATTTCGATGAGCAAAAAGCTGTCAGAATCCGTTTCGTTGAGTCAGTCAGATTCCTTGCTTCAGGAATCCGTATCTGCTAGCCAATCAGAGTCGTTGGTTCAGGAATCTGTATCGGCCAGTCAGTCAGAGTCGTTGGTTCAAGAATCCGTTTCTGCGAGCCAGTCTGATTCGCAGGTACAAGAGTCAGTCTCAGCGAGTCAGTCCGATTCCTTGATACAAGAATCAGTTTCCGCGAGTCAGTCTGATTCCTTGGTTCAGGAATCTGTATCGTCTAGCCAATCAGAGTCTTTGGTAAAAGCCACAGTTTCAGCAAGTCAGTCTGAGTCATTGGTACAAGAATCAGTTTCAGCAAGTCAGTCTGAGTCATTGGTACAAGAATCAGTTTCAGCAAGTCAGTCTGAGTCATTGGTACAAGAATCAGTTTCAGCAAGTCAGTCTGAGTCGTTGGTACAAGCGTCAGTTTCAGCGAGCCAATCAGACTCGCAGGTACAAGCCTTGGTTTCAGTGAGTCAATCAGAGTCGTTAGTACAAGAATCAGTTTCCGCCAGTCGATCAGACTCCTTGGCTCAGACATCTGTATCGTCTAGCCAATCAGAGTCTTTGGTTCAAGCATCAGTTTCAGCGAGCCAATCAGAATCGTTAGTACAAGAATCGGTTTCAGTGAGTCAATCACAATCTACTTCTGATGTCGAATCTAAGTCTCAAAATACAGAATCTATGTCCTTTTCTCGTTCTGATTCAATGAGTCAGTCGGAATCGCAAGTATCGACTGATTTGCAATCAACATCATGGAGTCAGTCAGAATCACAAGTTCAAGCTTCGATCTTTGCAAGTCAATCAGAGTCGTTGGTTCAGGAATCTGTATCTGCCAGTCAATCAAAGTCGTTGGTTCAAGCATCGACTTCAGCGAGCCAATCTGAGTCACAAGTTCAAGCATCAGTCTCCGCAAGCCAGTCTGAATCGTTGATACAAGCTTCGATCTCTAATAGCTACTCAGAGTCGTTGGTCCAAGCTTCGGTTTCCGCGAGTCAATCAGATTCATTAGTTCAAGCTTCTGCTTCGACAAGCGAATCGGCTTCAACTTCTCATGTCGTAGCTGCATCGCAGGTTTCAGAGTCTGGATCGTTCTCTCGATCCGTTTCTGAGAGTCTATCTGCTTCACAATGGACATCCCATTCAGAATCTCTAGCGTCGGCCTCGCTATCGAAGTCTGACTCCTATAGCCAATCAGCTTCACTCCTTTCAACAAGCGAATCGGCTTCAACGTCCATGCGAGTATCTGAATTTCCTTTGACGAGTGTTTCAGATTCTATAAGCGCATCATCAACAGAGAGTCAATCCCTATCGCAGGAAATTTCTGAATGGATCAGTGTGTCTTATGCGTCAAGCTTCTCTGCTGTGACAAGTTCTTCGGAGTCTGTCGTGTCTTCGTTTGGCACCTCTTACTCAGAATCTCCATCAGACACAAGCTCACTAAGTGCGACGCGTTCTTCAGAACCTGCTCTTCCAGAGACAGGTACCCATCCTTCATCTAATATTCTTGCTACAGGAGCTTCCATTCTTCTGTCTGGATTAGCCCTTTTAGGAATTCGGAAAAAGGATGGCAAATAAAACCTTAAAAGACCGGAATGAACTGGTCTTTTATTGATCTAGAATGTCTAAGAAGTTGGGAAATATGTTATAATGGACAAGGAAGTTTTGAGTAAAGTGATATAGAGAAGGATACCTGTGAGAAATGTATCTGTCTATATGCAATTACAATATAGGATCAATAATAAGAGTTTGAGGGAAAAAATGAAAATCCATTTCACAAATTTATTTGGGCAATCTTCGCAAAGTGTTGCCTTAATGGCGCAAAATGATATTATGAATGTGGTTCGTGAACTCGGGGTTAATGAACTTGGGATCTACTTTTATGATCAAACTAATGAACCGGCTGGTGAGTTGAATTCACGGATGGACGGTATTTTAGCTGGTGTAGCTTTTGGAGATATCGTCTTCGTTCAATCACCCTCTTGGAACGGAATTGAGTGGGATAATCGTTTAGTGGATAAGTTAAAACTCCTTCAAACCAAACTGGTCATGTTCATCCATGATGTCCCGCCACTCATGTTTGAAAGTAATTATTATCTCATGCCTGCTTATATTGAGATGTATAATAAGAGCGACCTTGTTGTAGTCCCCTCAGAACAGATGTACCATCGTCTAGTATCAGAAGGGCTTACAGTAAAAAAATATGTGGTCCAAAAGTTGTGGGATTTGACCCACAGTTTGGATCTCTATACTCCGCAATTTGAGAAAAAACTGATCTTCTCAGGAAATCCGTCACGTTTCCCACATATCATCGATTGGAAATATGATACCCCCCTTCATGTCTATACCGAACCAGTTGAAGGAGTCGATTATTCTAAGGTCCATATTGAAGGCTGGCGGACCAAGCAAGAGTTGCTTCTCGAACTTTCCAAGGGAGGTTTTGGACTTGTCTGGGGAAATTCAGAGAATCCTGAGGATGAGCGGGATTACTACAAAGAAAATATTTCCTACAAACTATCAACCTATCTTTCTGCTGGTCTTCCAGTAGTGGTACCAGATTATTTGTCAAATGCAGACTATATTCGAGAAAAAGGGCTCGGATTTGTAGCCTCCAGTCTCGAAGAAGCCAATCGTTTGGTTCAAGACTGCACAGAAGAAGAGTATGCCCAAATGGTTCAAAAGGCTCAACATACTTCTTATTTGATTCGCAATGGCTATTTTACAAAGAAATTATTTGTTGATAGTGTCATGGCTTTAGGAAAATAAATAGAATAAAATAGGATTCTTCAGACATAAATCTGAAGAATTTTTTATTGAATACGGTACCAAGGCTATAATTTTTTACAATATTAAGGATTAGTGACAAATAAGTGTAGAAAATAAGCAAATTATGGTAAAATAAGTTGAGATAAAATGCTCTAAAGGCACATATTTAAAGGCTGTTTTCCAAGTGGAAGAGTCAAAATGAGTAAGAGAAAGTTTAAAAGAAATGTTAAAACGATCTGAAGTAGGAAAGAGATTTTGTTGGACGATATTTTTCGTCTTTATTTATGTTTTGGGAAGTAAAATTTCCCTGCCTTTTGTTGACTTATCAAAGGCCTTGAGACTCAATGAGGGAACGACAACGGGCTTGCAGCTCTCAAGCGCTGTGATGGGGGGAAACCTCCGCGGGATGTCGATCTTTTCGATCGGTCTATCCCCATGGATGTCTTCCATGATTTTGTGGCGGATGTTTACCGTTTCAAAACGCTTTAACCTCGAAAAAACCAGCACGGAGATTGTGGAACGGCGAAAGATGTACGTAACCTTGGTGCTCGCCATCGTCCAGTCTTTGGCAGTGGCCATGTATCTCCCTTTGAAGACAGGGTTGAACTCTGGACTTGTCATTGCGGTCAATACCATGATTATGGTAGCTGGAGCCTTCTTTTTAGTTTGGCTCTCCGATCTAAATGCCGCTTTGGGGCTTGGAAGCTCTGTGGTCATCATGATGGCTGGGATGGTTATGTACCTGCCAGAAGACGTGATGCAGACCCTTTCAAATGTCAATAATATACCAGAAATCGCTTATGTTCTGGGCGTGATTTTCATCTTGATTTTTGTCTATGTGGCAGTCTTAGTGGAATATTCCAAGTACCAGATTCCTGTCAATAAATTAGGGATCCACAACAACTTGAAAAGTTATACTTTTTTGGATATCAAGATCAACCCAGCAGGAGGGATGCCCTTTATGTACGCCATGACCTTGGTGTCCATTCCTCAGTATGCCATGCTCTTGATCTTGTCTATGGATTCCAATGCCAAGTGGGCTGCTCATTTAGCCAAACACTTGGTGATGGGAGATCCGATTTGGATCCTTCTTTACATTCTGATGATCGCCCTTCTCTCTTTTGCTTTCGCCTTTGTCAATGTGAACGGAGAAGAAATTGCAGATAAGATGATGAAGGCTTCTGAGTATATCGATCATGTCTATCCGGGAGCAGATACACGTCGCTATATCAATAAAATTGTGCTACGCTTGACTGTTTTTGGGACCTTGTATCTGATCCTCTTCACAGCGCTTCCTTTTTCTCTCTTGTTATGGGATAAGGATCTCTTGCGCTTGACCATGATTCCAGGAACCTTTCTCATGTTTGTCGGGATGATTTACAATATCCGAGAAGAAATTCGTGCCCTTCGAGTGAATCAACGTTATACAAGAATATTCTAGGAGTAACCATGTATTATTTTGTACCAGCTTGGTATGGAACGGACCGCATCTGGCAGCAAACAGCTACCCCTTGGTACTGGATGCGAGAGTCCATTGAATTTGACGATACCATTAATCAAGTTCGTATTTTTCAAGAAGCAGAAATGGATCGGATCTTATTGTTGCCTCAATATAGTCCACAACTGCGCTATTTTTTACACCGCCAAGATTTGTTAGAGACAGATGTTCTTTCGATTTTTGATAAAATCCAACAGGTTCCGTCTGATTTGACTATGCGCCCAGTCCAGCTTCAGGACATCGAATGGCCAAGTGAGACCACTTTTTCCTACACTCCCTTTTTGGTAATGGCATTTCGAAAGGGCCACCACCTAGCGAAAATTGATATGGGAGTGGATGGAAATATCCTTACCCTAACCCGTTATAAAGAGGATGAAATCCTATATGTCGAATATTTAGATGACCGTGGGTTTATTTCTAGTAGGGTATACTATAAAGATGGCAAACCTTATTTCCAAGAGTATCTGAGTTTTGATGGACAATGGGTTTTGAGAGAGATGTTGATCGAAGAGAACCGCTCCGTCATGGTCAATGAAGCTTTCTTTCATGCCTTCAAAAAAGAAAGCTACTCTGATATAGGAGAAGTTGTAGCTGAAAAAATGAAGGAACATTTACTGACTCTGGTTCCAGGACGAGATCAGTTGGTTCTGGCAGCTCATCCAGCAAATTTGGCTTTTTTACAAGATACAGCAAGTAGCGTCAAGAAAGTCTTGTCTTTCTATGGGGATCGTCAGCCCTTGTCTGCTGAAAATTTTGCCCTCTATTTTGATATGATTGATGCCCAGCTCTTGATTACAGATAGTGAAAAAACCAAAGAAGCGATTGGAGTCTTTTCTCCTAGTTTGGCTCAAAAGACACACCGGATCACCTCTTTTGACTCCCGACTCCGTTTGGGTTCTAGTCAGGAGCGCAAGGAATCGAAGATTTACTTTTATGTCAATGAAGCCGAGCTCCCAAGTAAGAGCCAGCTCAAGAAGGTCTTAGAAGTGTTGTCTCACCATCCTTTATTTGAAGTTGTTTTTGCATTTTACAATGGCTCGCCGGAGCGTGTTAAGGAATTAGAAGGGCAACTCGAGGAATTGATCGCTAGCGAGCAGGACTTGCATCTGGTTCAATCACCAGCCCAAATGGAAGGGCTTGGGGAAAACCAGATTATCGATGAAGAGTCCGTACAAGACGCACCGGACTATCGCTTTGTAGTTAAGAATTTTTCAAATGAAAATGACATTATTCAAGAGTTGGAAAAAACCCGCTTGATCGTAGATTTAAGCGAGGAACCCAACCTCTATACTCAGATTGCAGGGATCTCTGCTGGGATTCCTCAGGTCAACCGCGTCCAGACAGAATATGTTGATCATTTGAAAAATGGCTATGTCTTATCAAAGGGAGACAAGGAATTAGAGAAGGCGATTACTCACTTTTTATTCGAATTGAAGCCTTGGAACGAAGCCTTGGTCTACTCGATCGAAAAAATTCAAGAATACACCGGTCAACGCTTGATCGAGAAATGGGAAGGATGGATGAAAGAACGTCATGGATAAAAAACAACAAATACCCCATATTCTCCAAATCGGCTCAAGCAGTTGGCAGGATCAGGTGGAGCTTCCTGATGGACTAGGCTGGCACTTTTTTCAAGCTGCCGCTCTTCCATCGCTCAAAGAGTATATGGAAGAAGAGGAAATCTCCAAATTCAAAGCCTTGATTCTAGAAAAGCCAGAAGATTTATTAGCTTTAGGCGAAGACCTGGCTTATTTTCAACCTTATACCGTTTTTTATGATCAAAGCCATGAACTAGAGGCGCCTTCTGACGAATTGGCCCACCTCTTAAGACTCAAGCAAGCAAGACCCTGGGATTTCTCAAACAAGCATCAATTTCTCTATGTCTTAGAGCGCTTTTTATACGACAATCAATATGGAGATGCCTTTACGGTTCGTGACCTGCGAGTGAGACCTGATTTTGCTGGCCAGCAAACGGTGCTGGGGCAACATTTTCTGAAGCTAGATGGATCATACGGTGAAGAGTTTACACCGATTGCTCAGTGGGTCTACAACTACGTGTATGATGCTAGCCATCCTATCAATTTTTGGTTGGAATATGAAAAAGATCCAAGCTGTCAGCTGCAATTGCGGATTCAATTTTATCGCTTTGGTGCACTGGGAGAGTGGGTCAAAGATGCAGTCTTTTCAGAAGAAGAGATGGAGCAACCGCTAGAATTGGATGGAGCAGAACCTTATTACCTAGCCTTTTCGCTGGAAGCAAAAGGAGAGGGGGCGCTTACGATCGGAGCCTTACATAAGCGCTTGTCACATGGTCCTTTAGGAGAGATGACCGTAGGAGCTAAGACGCTACGGGACCACAAACGCCAAGAAATTTTTGCTTATTTCCATCCTGGCGATATGAAGCCACCTTTAAACATTTACTTTTCTGGGTATCGTCCAGCCGAAGGATTTGAAGGGTTTGGGATGATGCGTGCGATGGGGAGTCCCTTTATTCTCTTTTCTGACCCAAGACTGGAGGGTGGATCCTTCTATATGGGCTCAGAAGAATTGGAAAATCAAATCACTGCCTTTATTGATCAGCACTTGGACTTGCTCGGTTTTGAGCCAAAAGATATGAATTTCTCAGGCTTGTCCATGGGGACCTATGGTGCTCTTTACTATGGTGCTCTTTATTCTCCTCATGCGATCTTGGTCGGAAAACCCATTGTCAACCTGGGGGATGTCGCTGCCAACCTGAAATTTAAACGCCCAGATGAGTTTGGAACATCCCTAGATATGATGCAGTTGATCATTGGTCAAGTGTCGCAAGAAGGGATCGGTCAGCTCAATCAACGCTTCTGGGACCGGTTTGATCAGGCAGATTTCAAGGATACGATTTTAGCCCTTGCCTATATGAGGGATGATGACTACGATCAGCAGGCTTATCCAGATATTTTAGAGGCCTTGTATGAATTGCCGGTTCGTATTATCAGCACCAGTCGCGCTGGTCGGCACAATGACGCGAGTGCTCCAATCATTGAATGGTTTATGACCCAGTACAATGAAATCATGGAAAGGGATTTTGGAAGAAACCAATGATAAAAATAAAAGAAAATGAAAGCAGACGAATCTACTGGGGCGATACTGTTCTAGCAGATTATCTTTGGGGGTCGACCATTCAGGTAACTGCTCAAGGAAGCGTTCAGTTTCAGAACCCCCTCATGCCATCTGGTCAAGTGCTGAAAACTTGGCATTCGCAGACAAATTTTGGTGCAACTCGTCAAATTCCTAGTCTGCCCCTGCTCAAAAGAGAACAAGATTATGAATTGGTTATCACGATGGAAGCGACTCCTGCTCATACCGTTATGGTAGAAATTGTCTTCAAAGATCGCTTTGGAGAGGTCGTTGGCCGTCGAGTAACCGCAGAAGGTCGCTTGCCGTTTACCTACCCAGATCAAGCATACGCATATGAAGTACGCTTGCTCAGTGCAGGTTTGCAAGAGTTTACCTTCCACTATTTCACGATTCAACCAATATCGTCTGAGGGAGCAGAAGTTCTCGAATAGACGAACATCACTGCAAAAAAAGAGGATTACATTGGATTACGTTAAATTAAGAAACATCAAAAAAATCTTAAAAGAAGTCAATAGCTGGAAGGATGACATGGCCCGCTTGACGGATCGACAACTACAGGAGAAGACTGTGGAATTTCGGGAACGACTAGCAGAGGGCGAGACCTTGGATGATCTCTTGCCGGAAGCATTTGCGGTTGCGCGGGAAGCTGATAAACGGGTCTTGGGCATGTTTCCTTATGACGTGCAAGTCATGGGAGGAATTGTCCTCCACCAAGGCAATGTCGCTGAAATGAATACCGGTGAAGGAAAGACCTTGACGGCAACTATGCCGGTTTATCTCAATGCCTTAGAGGGCAAAGGGGTCATGGTTATTACGACCAATATCTATCTGGCAACTCGGGATGCAGAAGAGATGGGACAGGTCTACCGCTTTTTAGGCTTGACTGTTGGAGTTCCCTTGAAACAATCAGAAGACGAAGAATTAGATCCAGAAGCCAAACGGGAGATTTACCGGTCAGATGTCATTTATACGACTAATACTAGTCTGGGCTTTGACTATTTAACAGAGAACTTGACGGCTTCTGCAGATGGCCAATTTTTGGCAGACTTCAATTACGCCATTGTTGATGAGATTGATTCGGTGCTCCTTGATAGTGCTCAGACTCCCTTGATTATTTCTGGTTCTCCTCGGGTTCAATCCAACCTATATGGGATTATTGATACCCTGATCCAAACCTTCAAAGAAGGGGAAGACTTCAAGTTTGATGAAGAAAAGAAACGAGTTTGGTTGACTCGAAAAGGAGCTCATGCAGCAGAAGCCTTTCTAGCCATTCCCAACCTCTATGATCCCCAATACCGTGACTTGGTACGCCATATCAGCTTAGCCCTGCAGGCCAATAAAAACTTTATTAAGGATAAGGATTATGTCATCCATCCCAATGTCGAAGGGCAACCGGAGATTGTCTTACTAGACCAGGCGACGGGGCGCTTGATGGAAATGACCCGTTTGCAAGGAGGACTCCACCAGGCGATTGAAGCCAAAGAGGGTCTCAAGCTCACCCAAGAAACACGGGCCATGGCTTCTATTACTTACCAAAACCTCTTTAAGATGTTTCGGAAGTTGGGAGGCATGACCGGGACTGGGAAGGTCGCTGAGGCAGAGTTTCTTGATACCTATGCCATGTCAGTGATCAAGATCCCAACCAATCGCAAGAAGATCCGCAAAGATTTGCCGGATGAAATCTATCAGACCTTGCCAGAGAAAATCGTGGCTTCCTTGGATTATGTGAAGAAGGTCCACGAAAAGGGCAATCCGATTCTGGTCTTTGCCGGATCGGTTGAAATGTCGATTCTTTATTCGAATCTTCTTTTGCGCGAAGGGATTCCACACAATCTTCTCAATGCCAACAATGCTCCTCGAGAGGCCCAGATCATTAAGGAATCAGGTCGAAAAGGTGCTGTGACCGTTGCGACCTCAATGGCCGGTCGGGGAACCGATATCAAGTTGGGACCAGGAGTTGCTGAGTTAGGTGGCTTGGTGGTTGTCGGGACTGAGCGGATGATGAACCAGCGGATTGACCTTCAAATTCGGGGGCGTTCAGGTCGCCAAGGAGATCCCGGTTTGACCAAGTTCTTCGTCTCTTTGGAAGACGATTTGATGAAAAACTGGGGGCCAGACTGGATCCAGGATACCTATCAAGACTATGATGTGGATGAGCGGATTGGTTCTGCTAAAGCTCTGACCAAGCGCAAGTATAGAAACTTGGTGGAACGGGCTCAAAATGCTAGTGAAAGTTCTGGTCAGGCCAGTCGTCGGATGACGTTAGAATTTGCGGAAAGCATGAACATTCAGCGTGCCATCGTCTACGAAGAGCGCGACCGCTTGATCAAACAAGAAGGTCGCTTGGACAACATCGTTGAAAAAGTGCTTCGTTCCGTCTTTTCAAGCATAGTCCATAAAAAAGAGTACAAGGAACCGGTAGCTTTTTATCGCTATATGTTAGACAATGTTAGCTACCAAGTGGATCCGGATAAGGCCCACCAAACTTTCCGTAGCAAGAAAACCAAAGAAAATTTCTTATGGGAGATTGCTAAAAGCGAGTTGGAAGCTAAGTATGAGATCTTAGGCACCGATGAGGTGATCGCCCAATTCCAGCGCATGGCCATTCTAAAAGCTATCGACGAGAACTGGGTCGAGCAGGTAGACTATCTGCAACAATTGCGCATGGCGCTCTCTGGTCAGTACACCAGTCAGAAAAACCCTTTGGTAGAATTTTTCCAAGAAGCCTACCAATCCTTTGAACGAATGAAAGAGGCGGCCAAAGAACAAATGGTCCGCAATCTCTTACTGAGTCGAGTAGAAATCAATAAAAAAGGGGAAATTGTCTTGCATTTCCCATAAAAGAGGACATTATGACAGTATACAATATCAACCTTGGAATCGGTTGGGCTAGCAGTGGTGTTGAGTATGCCCAGGCCTACCGTGCCCAGTTGTTACGCAATATCCATCAACCAGCCAAGTTTGTCTTTATGGATATGATCCTAGCCGATAACATCCAGCATTTAACAGAAAATATCGGTTTTAAAAATGATGAAATTATCTGGCTCTATAGCCATTTTACAGATATAAAAATTGCACCAACAACCTATACCATTGATCAGGTCTTAGCAGGATTTGCCGGAAAACCGACTCGAGAAGAAGTCGATGGTAAGATCAAGCGCTTCTTTTATGAGGACCAGGACAACTTTTTGACCTGCTACCTGCGCGAAGAAAACAGTCCCTATGTCGAACGCTGCGAGTACGTGTCTAGAGGGATTTTAGTGAGAAAGGATTACTTCTCCTATACCCGCTATTGTACCGAGTACTTCATTCCCAAAAACAATCAAGCCAACTTGATTGAGCGCCGCTTTTACAATGAAGACGGGACAGTTGCCTACAGCATGCAGATGGCGGATGGTCGCGAAATTTATCGTTTCCCAGATCGCTACCTGGTTGGTCGCCAAGAATTGATCCGCTACTTCATGCAGACCCTTCAATTGACCAAACAAGATCTGGTGATTTTGGATCGGGAAACCAATATTGGTCAGCCTATCTTTGAAGAAGCGCAAAAAGCCCGCCTGGGGGTGGTCGTTCATGCCGAGCACTTCAGCGCCAATAATGTCGATGATCAGTATATCCTGTGGAATAACTACTACGAGTACCAATTTACCAATGCAGACAAGGTGGACTTCTTTATTGTCGCGACTGACCGCCAAAAAGAAATCTTGGCCGAGCAGTTTGCTAAATACACCAACCATCAGCCGGCTATCTATACCATTCCAGTTGGGAGTCTTGCAAGCCTGCCACAAAATGAAAATCGCACTCCATTTTCTATGATTACTGCCTCTCGTTTGGCGACAGAAAAGCATATTGACTGGTTGGTGCGAGCAGTGGTTCGCGCCAAAAGAGAATTGCCAGAACTGTCTTTTGACATCTATGGAAAAGGTGGAGAAGAAGGCAAGTTGCGTTCTCTAATTGATGAATTGGGGGCGGCAGACTATATCCATCTCAAAGGGCATGCCAATCTAGAGGAAATTTATAAGAATTATGAGGTTTACCTGTCAGCATCGACCAGTGAAGGCTTTGGGTTGACCTTGATGGAGGCGATTGGTTCTGGACTTCCGATTATCGGTTTTGATGTTCCTTATGGCAATCAGACCTTTGTCACAGAAGGTAAAAATGGCTATCTCATTCCACCATCAGCAGATCAAGTGGTCGACCAGATCGCTGCTGCCTTTGCAGATAAAATCATCCAGCTTTACAAAAAAGATGATCTAGCCAGCATGCGTCAAGCATCTTATGCGCGTGCAGAAGACTTTTTGACCAGCCGAGTAGAAGAAGCTTGGGCACAATTGATAGAAGAGGTGACACATGCTGAACATATTTGATAGTTATTCTCGTGAGAGCCAGGATTTGCTCCACTCTATGAAAGAGTCTGGCTTTGACCATCCGACCGTTGTTTTGGAGCCAAACGGTTTCTTACCAGACGGTGTTGAGTCTCCCTTTATCTATTTCTTAGGACAAGCAAAAGGGGAGAAGCGCGGACGCTACTTTAATGAAGTTCCAGTGCCTGATTTCTGGGAAGTTTCTGGGGATAACAGTTCGGGGAGAGTGACCTACTATGGTCAAGAAAAGGCTCGAATTGTTTACCATGCTGCTTCCTATAAACGCATCGTTGAGCGCTTAGAGTGGTTGGACGATAAGGGACAAGTGTTCATGATTGAGCGCTTCGACCAATACGGTCGCAAAATTGCCGTAACGACTTGTGGCGATCAGGGCCAACATTTGGTGACCACTTATTTTGAAGGGGATATCGAGCGCTTGACAGAGAATCACCAAACAGGGGATTTGATTTTGACCTTGGACCATCAACCCATGCGGATTTTCAAGAATCGCTTAGATTACTTTGTCTTTTATCTAGAGTATCGTGGTTTTGATTTGGATGGTTTGGTCTACAATACGCTGGCTACCTCCTTTAGCATTAGTCTCCAGTTGGGTAATAAAGGCATCAAAGGACGCGATGTCTTGGTGTGGCAAGAGCCTCTTCACGACAGCCTTCCGGGCAATATGCAGTTGATTCTAAAGAGCCCAGAAATCCGGACCAAGAAGATCTTGATTCCGCAAAATGCGACCTATCATCGTGCTTTGCAGTTGACCTCGCAAGATCAGCATAGCTATTTCGGTCCCCTTGGCTACCTGTATGATTTCAAGGTGAAAGACGATATCCGTAAAGACGCCTTTGTCTTGACCAATTCGGATCAGATCGAAGCCTTGACCTACCTAGTAGAGAACTTGCCGAATGTGACCTTCCGTGTAGCAGCTTTGACGGAGATGTCTGCGAGCCTCTTGTCTATGGTCCGCTACCCAAATGTAGTCTTGTACCAAAATATCAGTCAAGAGCGGATCAAAGAGTTGCTTAAGGTCTCTAGTATTTATCTGGATATCAACCACTATGCAGAGGTGCAAGGTATTGTTCGCAAGGCCTTCGAACACCAGCAAGTCATCCTTGCCTTTAGCCATACCCTGCATGACCGCCACTTCCTCGCACAAGCCAATATCTTTGATCAAGAAAAAGAAGCAGATATGGTGGCTCGTATCCAGGAAATCTACCAATCTGTGGATAACTACAGAGAAGCCGTTGCGCAACAAATTGCCCAATCAAGTAGCGTTGAGCCAGCTGTTTTCAAAGCTCGCTTGCAAGAAGGGATAGGTGGACATAGTGAGTGATCGTAAGAAAGACTTATTTTACAAAGAAGTAGAAGGACGGATGGAGTCTCTCAAACGCCGTCCTGCCGAAAAAGAAAAGACGACACGTTCTGAAAAGATCAATGTCACTTTTAATGTGATCATTGGTTTGGTGATTCTGCTGGGAGTTATTTTTACCCTCTTCAGAGTGTTAGGAGGATCCTAAGATGGAAATGGTATTTGCAATCGGGATCTCGATCTTATCCCTCGCTCTTGTGGTTCTGATCACCCTGCAGCCTCGCCAACAACAATCGCTTTCAACAGATGCGACCAGTAACCTAGGAAAGCCAAGTTACTGGCGGTCTCACCGTGGACTCAAGTTAGCGACCCTTGTTGTTAGTATCGTCTTTCTCCTATCCTTATTTCTTTATATGATGGTCGTACAGGCCTAGTCTTTAATAGAATGGATAAAAAGAAGTTGGTGTTTTCCAACTTCTTTTAGAATGTAATCCATCTGTTTCTTACATAATGCAACCTAAATGATACATAAAAAATTAAAGAGATATCTACAATTTGAAGAGGCTGGGACAAAAGTCCTAGCCTCTCAATTATTTTTGGATTGTCGAGCAAGACGCAGTGGTTGAGTGGGCTCTACTACGCTGATTTTATCAGCTTTTACAGCCCTACTCAACTGTGCGGAGGTGGGACGACGAAATCGAATTCTAACGAATTACCGATTTCTCTCCCACTCTCTTTTTTATCCTGCTTCCTTCTCTTTTATGGTATACTGAAAGCGACAACATGATTGGAGCTCTCGATGAAAAAGATTCCCTTAGTATTTTCAGGATGTCTGTTAGGACTGGTTGGCGCTGGAAACCTTCTTGCAGACTCGCTACCCTTCCTTGCTCACGCCTTTAGTCTGACAGGTTTGTTCTTCTGGTTTTTCTTTGTCGTTTATCATGCGATTCGCTGGCAAGAAACCAAGATAGAATTCCAACAACCAGCCCTTTTATCTGGGATGGCGACTTTTCCCATGGCAGGGATGATTCTATCCACCTATCTTTTGCGCCTCTTTCCAGCCTTTGGGGGTCTATCACAGTTGGTCTGGTGGTCTGCCTTTCTCTTGGATCTGGGCTTAATTCTCTATTTTACCAAGACACATGTCCTAGCGCGACCAAGAGCCAATGCCACTCCCAGTTGGACCGTTCTCTATGTAGGCATTGCAGTAGCAGCTTTGACCTATCCCGTTGTGGGAATAAGAGAGATTGCTTATCTCGCTTTAGTGATTGGTTTTGGTTTGACCTTTCTTCTTTATCCCCTTATCTATCATGATTTGAAGCAGTCCCCCTTACCCAGTCATCTGTTGGGCCAAGAAGGCATCTATTGTGCTCCCTTTTCTCTTCTTTTAGCAGCCCTGGTTCGTGTGGGTGGAGCGAGCTTGCCCACCTGGTTCTTACTGATCATGGTGGTGGCCTCGCAAGGTTTTTATTTCTTTGTGTTGATGCGCCTACCGAAAATGATCAAAGAAGGTTTTCAACCTGCTTTTTCAGCCCTGACCTTTCCAACAGTCATCACAGCGACCTCTTTGAAAATGGCCCAAGGCTTGTTGCAACTACCTTTCTTGACAGTTCTTGTATGGCTGGAAACTCTTCTTTGTCTCTTGATTTTAGTCGCTGTCTTAGGTGGTTATGTGGCCTATCTCAGAGAGTAGGAAGGCATCCTTTTTCATTGAAACCTTGTCACGATTATGGTAAGATGCACTATACGATTTGTCATACTTTATAGGAAAGGTATCTATGAAATTCATCAAAGGAAAGCTCTCACTGCTGTATCCCCTCTTTCTGCTCTTGTTTTATTTTTATGTTCGGCCCCAATTTCGCCCCTTGGCCCAGTATGTCTCCAATAGTGTAGCAAGTGCCAATAGCTATTATTGGACCTTATTTGGCCTAGAAGGCCTCTATGCAGTCTTTACAGGATTTTTGGTCTATCGTTTTTCTAAAAAAGCGCAGTTTAAGCTGGGGAAGAACCCTCTTCAAGCTCTGATAGAAGCCGTTTTTGCGGCCTGTTTGGTTTACTGGTTGGACTACTTCATCAGTGGTTTTGTTCAAGGACGGGCAGCCGTTTTGAGTCTCTTTCCACGGGAAATTAGCCCAACAGGTGTGCTTATCCTAGTGATTGCAATGGTTATCATCCGGCCGGTGACAGAGGAGCTGATCTTTCGTGGAGCCTTGGTGAATGCCTACTTCAAAGGCTGGAAACTCTATGCTGAGATTTGGCTTCCAGCCCTCATCTACAGTGGCTTACATTTTCTCCACAATCCCTTTTCATTAGGAGCTTCTATCATCTATCTCCTGCCGAGTGTGATTTTTGGGACCCTGTATTATCGGAGCAAGACGCTCCTTTCTCCTATTTTGGCTCATATCTTGCTCAATCTCTACTACACCTTGCCTTTACTTTTATCTGTATTCAAGTAGCAACCGATTTCCTGAGTGAGATTGGTTTTTTTTGAAAATATGGTATAATAGAATAAATTTAATAGAGGGAGTTGAGGTTTGAAAAAAAGCTACCGCGTCAAACGTGACAAAGATTTTAATGCTATTTTTAAAAGTGGTCAAAATGTTGCCAATCGGAAATTCGTTGTTTACCGCTTGCGCAAAGACCAACCACATTTTCGAGTCGGCCTGTCTGTTAGTAAGAAGCTGGGAAATGCTGTGACTAGAAATCGCATCAAACGTTTGATTCGCCATGTTTTGATCAAACACCAAGCCTTCCTTACGACCGATGATTTTGTCGTCATTGCTCGTAAAGGAGTGGAGGAGCTCGACTTCCATCAAGTTGAGAAAAATCTTGTACATGTCTTAAAATTAGCGCATGTCTACCAAGAAAGGGAATAATGTGAAAAAGAAACTGAAGTTAACTGGATTATTAGGAGCAGCCTTATTGGTCTTGACAGCTTGTGGGACCTCTCAAGTGACAGCTCAGTCGACAGGTGGTTGGGAACGCTTCGTCTACTTCTTTGCCGAAGCCATTCGCTTCTTGTCATTTGGCGGAAGTATCGGTGTGGGGATTATCGTCTTTACCATTGTCATCCGGACGGTCCTCTTGCCGCTTTTCCAATATCAAATGAATTCAACCCGCAAGATGCAGGAAATTCAACCCCTACTCAAGGAATTGCAAGCCAAGTATCCTGGAAAGGATCTAGATAGTCGGACCAAGCTTTCTGAAGAGATGCGGGCCCTTTACAAGGAAAAAGGCGTCAAAACATCTTCAGCCTTTCTTCCTCTCTTGATTCAGATGCCGGTTTTGATGGCCTTATTCCAAGCGCTGAGCCGTGTCGAATTCCTTAAAGTTGGTCACTTCCTTTGGTTGGACCTTGGCGCGATCGACCCGACTTACATCTTGCCGGTTCTTGCAGCGCTCTTCACATTTTTCAGTAGTTGGTTGACCAATAAAGCCATGCCAGAGCGCAATGGGAGTGCAACAACCATGATGTATGTGATGCCTGTGATGATCTTCTTCTTTGCCTTGTTCTCAGCTAGCGGGGTCGCACTCTACTGGGTGACTTCCAATGCTTACCAAGTCGGACAGACCTATCTCTTGAACAACCCCTTCAAGATTATCGCAGAGCGTGAAGCAAAAGAGCAAGCTTCGCGAGACATGGAAAAACAAAAACGCCGTGCCCTAAACAAAGCACAGAAAAAGAAAAAATAAGAAAGAGGTGGACATATGGTCCTATATACTGGAGCAACTGTTGAAGAAGCCATTCAAAAAGGCCTGAACGATTTAGATATTCCCCGTATGAAGGCACACATTACAGTTGTAGCGCGTGAGAAGAAAGGTTTTCTTGGCTTGTTTGGGAAAAAACCAGCCCAGGTTGAGATTGAGCCGATTGCAGAAACAACGGTTGTGAAAGCCAATCAAAAAGCCGTCAAAGGTGTCCCAGATGAAATCAATGCGCAAAACGAGCCGGTTAAGACAGTGAGCGAAGCAACGATCGATCTCGGACGCGTCGTTGCAGCGATCAAAAAGGTCGAAGAAGAAGGAGAAGTTGTCTCTGAAGAAATCAAGACAGAAATCCTCAAACATGACAAAGAAGCAGATACCGTTCTTGAAGAAAAAGGGCATGAACATATCCTTGAGAAGGTTAAAGAACCAGTAGCAAAAGAATCAAATGAGTCTGATTTCTCAAACCTTGGTATCGAAGTAGAGGAAAACTACAATATCGAAGAAGTCGTCACAGATGTGACAGCCTATGTTCAAACAGTAATCGATGAAATGGATGTGGATGCGACCATCTCAAGCAGTCACAACCGCCGTACGGTCAATATGCAAATTGATACCAATGAACCGGGACGTGTCATTGGATACCACGGAAAAGTCTTGAAGGCTCTTCAACTTTTGGCGCAAAATTACCTCTATAACCGCTACTCAAAGAATTTTTACATTACCATTAATGTTAATGACTATGTAGAACACCGGGCGGAAGTTCTTCAAAGCTATGCTCAGAAGTTGGCAACGCGTGCCCTCGAAGATGGGCAAGCCCAACAGACAGATCCGATGTCAAACAGTGAACGCAAAATCATTCACCGGATTGTCTCTAAGATGGAAGGAGTCACTAGCTACTCTGAAGGGGAAGAACCAAACCGTTACGTAGTGGTAGACATCGAAGGATAATCAAGCTATTATTTCCCATAAGGGAGAGACGGGATTGAGCCGATCTCTCCTTTTTTAGGTTTAGAAAGGAAGCAGATGGCATTTGCAGCGATTCGAGAGTTTTTAAAGCTTCAAGGAATTCACTACCAGGCCCCAGCAAAGGCAGGCGTGCTAGCCTCAGAGATGGAGCAGTATCGTGCTCTAGCTCAAGCGGCTCGTAAGGAATTCACCGATTTGGTCTCAGCCTTTCAGAAGCGTCACCCCTATTTGGAGCAAGATCGGACCAGTCAATGGATGAACCAGGCCCAGGTCTTGCGACCTCATTTTTGGGCCTATCTAAAAGGAGAAGGGACGATGGCAGAACCTATGTTTGCCTTGAGGCTCTATGGAGATGCAGCTGATTTTGGAGTTTCCTTAGAGGTGAGTTTTATCGAGCGAAAAAAAAGATGAGCAGAGCCTTCAAAAACAACAAATGGTTCTCACCCTTCCCATCACTCAGCCAGTTTATTATTTCGCCCAGAAAAATGGAGAGAGTCAAAGGGTAGAAGGAACAGAAAAGAATCGTCATGATCTGTTACAAGCAGTAGCAGAAGGGGCGGTTCGTAAGGTCCTCGTCAAATACGATGTTTCTCTAGTCGTGGAAGATTCTCTTGAGGATATCCTGGATCAGTTGCAAGAGGCGCTGGTGGCTCTGGAACCCTATTACTTGGCAACCCGTCAGGTGTAGAAAGGTTTTCTCCGACCTGTATTTGCAACAATTTTGCCATAGCTATTGACAAATAGAGCTGAATCCGATAGAATAGTAAAGTATGTTTAGTAACTGATCACAACTAGCCGGCTAAACGAATACAAAATCTATGAGGAGGTATTCATCGTGAAACGTACTTATCAACCAAGTAAACTTCGTCGTGCGCGCAAACATGGTTTCCGTCACCGTATGGCAACTAAAAACGGTCGTCGCGTATTGGCAGCTCGTCGTCGTAAAGGACGCAAAGTTTTGGCTGCCTAATTCAGATAAAAAACTAAAAACCAGTAGAAACTCGAGACTACTGGTTTTTGTTTTGTCCGAAAGTGAATTTAGAGGCGCTTTCTGCTATAATAGAAAGAAGAAAAACTCGGAAGAAAAGGAAGATCATGCAGATTTTTGATACCCACACCCATCTCAATGTGGAAGAATTCGCAGGAAAAGAACAAGAAGAGCTGGACTTGGCCAAGGAAATGGGCGTTGTAGCTCATAATATTGTCGGTTTTGACAAACCAACGATTGAGCGAGCCATGGAGTTGGCAGACCAGCATCCAGAGCTCTATCTCACACTTGGTTGGCACCCCACTGAGGCGGGCGATTATAGTCCTGAAGTGGAGGCCTATTTACTTGAACAGTTGAAACATCCCAAAGTCATCGCCCTAGGAGAAATTGGTCTGGATTACCACTGGATGACAGCACCAAAAGATGTTCAAGAAAAGGTTTTTCGTCGTCAGATTCAATTGTCTAAGGACTTGGACTTGCCTTTCGTGGTGCATACGCGTGATGCTCTTGAAGATACCTATGCCATCATCAAGAGTGAAGGAGTCGGGCCTCGCGGTGGGATCATGCATTCCTTCTCAGGAAGTTTAGAAGAAGCCAAACGCTTCATGGATCTGGGAATGATGATCTCCTTTTCTGGAGTGGTGACGTTTAAGAAAGCCACAGATGTCCAAGAAGCAGCAGCTGGCCTGCCGCTCGATAAGATCTTGGTTGAAACAGATGCTCCTTACCTGGCACCAGTTCCCAAACGTGGCCGAGAAAATAAAACAGCCTACACTCGTTATGTAGTAGACTTCATTGCAGAACTACGTGGCTTAACAACAGAAGAAGTGGCTCAGACAACCTATGACAATGCAAGAAAGGTATTTGGCCTTGACTGAGAAAAGAAAAATACCGGAAGTGATTGTTGTTGAAGGCAAGGACGACACAGCCAATCTCCGTCGTTTTTATGAGGTGGATACCTATGAAACACGAGGCTCTGCGATCGATCAAGATGACTTGGAACGAATTGCTACCTTGCAAGAGTTGCGTGGGGTCATTGTTTTTACCGATCCAGACTATAATGGCGAGCGCATTCGCAAGATCATTATGCAAGAGGTGCCCCAGGCCAAACATGCCTTTTTAAATCGAGGCGAAGCAGTACCCAAGTCCAAGACCAAGGGGCGTTCCTTGGGAGTGGAGCATGCTAGCTTTGAAGACTTAGAAAAAGCCCTAGCTGGACTGGTCGGGTCTTACGAAGATGAAAATTTCTTTGATATCACAAAGACCGACTTGATGCGGCTTGGACTGTTGATGGGAAGCGATAGTCGCAAACGACGAGAATACTTAGGAGAAGCCTTGCGCATCGGCTACTGCAATGGCAAGCAATTGATCAAACGCTTGGAGTTGTTTGGAATTAGTTTAGCACAAGTCGAAGAGGCGATGGCTAGTTATTAAGACGGAAGTAGAGGGGATCCTTTACCCCTAAACTGATTAGAAAAGAGAAAAAATGAGAATTGCAGATTATAGCGTGACCAAGGCAGTGCTGGAGCGTCACGGATTTACCTTTAAAAAATCCTTCGGTCAAAACTTTTTGACCGATACCAACATCCTTCAAAAAATTGTGGATACGGCAGAGATCGATAAGCAGGTCAATGTCATCGAAATTGGTCCTGGGATTGGGGCACTTACTGAGTTCTTGGCAGAAAATGCCGCAGAAGTCATGGCCTTTGAGATCGATGACCGCTTGGTTCCTATTTTGGCGGATACCTTACGGGATTTTGATAATGTCACAGTTGTCAACCAAGACATCCTCAAGGTAGACCTCAACCAGTACATCGCAGAGTTTAAAAATCCAGACCTTCCGATCAAGGTGGTGGCTAACCTTCCGTATTACATCACAACTCCCATCCTCATGCACTTGATCGAATCCAAGATTCCTTTCCAAGAATTTGTGGTCATGATGCAAAAAGAGGTGGCAGACCGCATCTCGGCTGAGCCCAACACCAAGGCTTATGGTTCTTTATCCATTGCAGTCCAATACTATATGACTGCTAAGGTAGCCTTTATCGTGCCTCGCACCGTCTTTGTGCCAGCACCAAACGTCGACTCTGCCATTTTGAAGATGGTCCGTCGCGAAGAACCAGCAGTAGCTGTCAAGGATGAAGATTTCTTCTTCTCTGTCAGCAAGGCTAGCTTTGTCCACCGCCGCAAAACACTTTGGAACAACTTGACTAGTCGCTTTGGCAAGACCGAAGAAATCAAAGCCAAACTGGAAGCAGGAATCCAAGCTGCAGGCCTGCAACCTTCTGTACGAGGAGAAGCTCTGAGCTTAGAAGACTTCGCTCGCCTAGCAGATGGCCTTCTAGAAGTAGGAATAAAATAACAGAAAAGACATGAGCTTCGTAGCTCATGTCTTGTTTTTGTAGAAGGAAAGGACGGGATTTGAACCCGCGCGTGAATAAAAATCCACTTGCCGGATTTCGAGTCCGGTGCCGTACCGAGCTGGGCCACCTTTCCAAGATGCGGAGAAAGGGATTTGAACCCTCACGCCCGAAGGGGCACATGCGCCTGAAGCATGCGTGTCTGCCGTTCCACCACCTCCGCATAGTTCTATTATACACTTTTTAGGAAAAATGCCAAGGAAAAAAAGGAAGGTGCCCTTTCCCGAATTCTGCTAAAAGACAAGTCATAACGGATACTCCGTCTTCTGTTTCTATCCGTTTAAAAAACGAACCTATTCGTTTCTAAAAGCGTTCGGAGAGGTTCACTTTTCGTTTTTTATTATCAAGCAATCCAGCCTTATTTCTCATTTTTTGGTATAATAGATAGTATTAATCTCAAAGGAGTGCGATTTGCAAGGAACAATCGTCAAGGCCTTGGCTGGCTTCTACTACGTGGAGTCAGACGGTCACATTTACCAGACACGGGCTCGTGGAAATTTTAGAAAAAAAGGACAGACTCCTTATGTGGGGGATCAGGTGGAGTTCTCTGCTGAAGAGAATTCGGAAGGCTACATTTTGAGCATTGCGCCTCGAAAAAATAGCCTCGTGCGTCCTCCTATTGTCAATATTGATCAGGCAGTAGTGATCATGTCAGCGAAGGAGCCGGATTTCAATGCCAATCTTTTAGACCGTTTTCTGGTTCTTTTGGAGCACAAGGGGATTCATCCCATTGTCTATATTTCAAAACTGGACTTGTTAGAAGATATGGAAGACATCCAATACTACCAAGGAATCTATCAGGCTATTGGCTACGACTTTGTCTTGTCGATTGAGGAACTCTTGCCCCTTTTGACCAATCAAACCACGGTCTTTATGGGACAGACCGGTGTAGGAAAATCGACCTTGCTCAATAAAATCGCTCCGGATCTGGAGCTTGAAACGGGTGAGATTTCAGATAGTCTGGGGCGCGGTCGACACACGACCCGAGCTGTCAGCTTTTACCATTTAAATGGAGGAAAGATCGCAGATACGCCTGGCTTCTCCTCCCTCGATTATGAAGTGACGACCAGCGAAGACTTAAATCAAGCCTTCCCAGAGATCGCCGATGTGAGCCACTCTTGTAAATTTCGTACCTGTACCCACACGCATGAGCCAGCTTGTGCGGTGAAACCAGCCGTTGAAAGAGAGGAAATTGCACCTTTCCGTTATAAGGATTACTTGCAATTTCTAAGTGAGATTGAAAACCGTCGCGAAACCTATAAAAAAGTTTCGAAAAAAATGCCAAAATAGGAGACACTACAACGATGAAAACAATGAAAATTGCACCCTCAATTTTGAGTGCCGATTATGCCAATTTTGAAAGTGAATTGAAACGCTTAGAAGCAGCAGGAGCTGACTATGCCCATATCGATGTCATGGATGGCCATTTTGTGCCCAATATCAGCTTTGGAGCTGGTGTCGTAGAGAGCATGCGTCCACATAGCAAGTTGGTCTTTGATTGCCACTTGATGGTCACCAATCCTGAACACCATATCGAAGAATTTGCCCGTGCAGGTGCTGACATCATCAGCATCCATGTGGAAGCTACTCCCCATATTCACGGAGCTCTTCAAAAAATTCGTCAAGCAGGTGTGAAGGCTAGTGTCGTGATCAATCCAGGAACTCCTGTAGTCAGTATCAAACATGTCTTGAACTTGGTAGATCAAGTCTTGGTCATGACCGTTAATCCAGGATTCGGTGGCCAAGCCTTCTTGCCTGAAACCATGGACAAGGTGCGCGAATTAGCCGCGCTTCGTGAAGAAAAAGGCTTAGGCTTTGATATCGAAGTCGATGGAGGAATTGATGGCCAAACTATTTCCCAAGCAAAAGAAGCCGGGGCCAATGTCTTTGTAGCAGGCTCTTATGTCTTTAATGGAGATGTTAATGAGCGTGTTCAAACGCTCCGAGATGCTGTAAATGGGTAAGATCGCAATACTGGCAGGAGGGGACAGCACGCTTTTGCCAAGAAATCATGACGCTTATGTAGGCGTTGATGGTGGCTGTTTGAAGTTACTGGAACAAGGCCTGCCATTAGATATAGCTGTGGGGGATTTCGATTCCGTCTCTGAGACTGATTTGAATAAGATCCGTATCCAAGCCAAGCAGGTTATTCAATCCATCCCTGAAAAGAACGATACGGATTTGGAATTGGCCTTGAAAGCAGTCTTTGAAGCCTATCCAGAGGCTATTATCACCGTTTATGGTGCCTTTGGCGGTCGCTTGGATCACTTCTTGTCTAATATCTTTTTACCGACCGATCCAGACCTAGCTCCCTACATGGATCAGATCCAATTAGTCGATGGTCAAAACCGCTTAATCTACAGACCAGCTGGCTGCCATGAGATTCAGCCAGATCCAGCCATGTCCTATGTTGGTTTTATGCCTGTCGGACAAGGCCACTTAGAGATCACAGGGGCCAAGTATCCGCTCCATCAGGATAATTATTTTTTGAAGGCCATGTATGGCTCCAATGAATTTTTGGATCAACCGATTCAAGTGAGTCTTGACCGTGGCTATCTTGTCATTGTTTATAGTAAAGACAGAGGTTAATATGAATATCATTCTGCTTCTGATTGGCCTGCTCAATCTGGGCCTCCTCATCTATCTCTTGCAACGGTCAGATGATACTAGACCGGCTTTACGAGAGATGCTGGAAGACCATGAGGATCATTTGACAGACCAGTTGGACTATCGTTTTGAAAAAGAAAGACAAGCAAGCCAGATTGCCAATCAGCAGTTAGAGATCGCCCTGACAGATCGCTTAACCGAGATGCGAGTGGAGATCCACCAGCAGACGACGGCTCTGCGCGCTGAGATGAACGAGCACTTTACTAAAAATCGGGACAAAACAGATGAGCGTATGCGCCAGATTCAAGAGTCCAATGAAGTGCGGCTAGAACAGATGCGCCAAACGGTAGAAGAAAAATTGGAGAAAACCTTGCAGCACCGCTTGCAGACCTCCTTTGAGACGGTTTCAAAACAATTGGAGTCGGTCAACAAAGGGTTGGGAGAAATGCAGACGGTGGCGAGGGATGTCGGAACCCTTAATAAAGTTCTCTCCAATACCAAGACGCGTGGGATTATGGGCGAATTGCAGCTGGGCCAAATCATTGAAGATATCTTGACTCCAGCCCAGTATGAGCGGGAGTTTGTCACCGTTCCCCAATCCAGTGAGCGCGTGGAATATGCCATTAAGCTTCCGGGGCAAGGAGAGGAACCAGTCTATCTACCGATTGACTCTAAATTCCCACTGGAAGACTACTATCGTCTGGAAGAAGCTTATGAATCAGGAGAGAAAGAGGAGATCGAGCGTTACCGCAAGGCCCTTCTTGCTAGTATCAAGCGTTTTGCTAAAGATATTCAACAAAAATACCTCTTTCCACCAGCGACGACTAATTTCGGAATTCTCTTTTTGCCAACTGAAGGCCTCTATTCCGAAGTGGTTCGCAATCCAGCATTCTTCGATCGCTTGCGTCGGGACGAACAAATTTTAGTGGCTGGTCCAAGCACGCTATCAGCCCTCTTGAACTCCTTGTCTGTTGGCTTTAAAACGCTTAACATCCAAAAGAGTGCAGACGATATTAGTAAAGTGTTGGGATCGGTCAAATCAGAATTCCACAAGTTTGGAGGGATTCTGGCCAAGACCCAGCGCCATTTAAAAAATGCTTCCAATAATATTGATGATTTGCTAACCAGACGGACTAGTGCCATCGAGCGGACACTCCGCCAAATCGAAAGCGATGAGGACCTGCTGGGACTAGATGTATATATAGAAGATGGAGAAGATGATGGTCAAAATTAGCCAAATGAAAAAAGATGAATTGTTCGAAGGATTCTATTTAATCAAGTCAGCAGAAGTGCGTCAAACGCGGGCCGGGAAAAACTACCTCGCCTTTGTCTTCCAGGATGAGACCGGTACGATCGAAGGCAAATTATGGGATGCCCAACCCCACAATGTAGAGAGCTTTACAGCTGGGCGCGTGGTCCATATGTCTGGACGTCGAGAAGTTTACAATAATACTCCGCAAGTCAACCAATTAAACATGCGCTTGCCCCAAGCAGGAGAGCCCAACAATCCAGCAGACTTTAAGGAAAAACCACCAGTAGATCCCAAAGAATTGCATGAATACTTGTCAAACATGATTTTCAAAATTGAAAATCCAGTCTGGCAACGGATTGTTCGGGCCCTCTATGGGAAATATGAGAAAGAGTTTTATAGCTATCCAGCTGCTAAGACCAACCACCATGCCTTTGAAGCCGGTCTCGCTTATCATACGGCGACCATGGTCCGTTTGGCAGATAGTATCGGTGATATCTATCCTCAGTTGAATAAAAGTTTGCTCTTTGCAGGGATTATGTTACACGATTTGGCCAAAGTGATCGAGTTGACGGGACCTGAAAATACAGAATACACTGTTCGAGGCAACCTCATCGGCCACATTGCACTGATCGATGAAGAAATCACCAAGGTCTTGCAAGACTTGAAGATTGATGATCAAAAAGAAGAAGTGATCGTCCTTCGCCATGTGATCTTGAGTCACCATGGCTTGCTGGAATACGGTAGTCCTGTTCGTCCAAAAATCATGGAAGCAGAGATTATTCATATGATCGATAATTTGGATGCGGAAATGATGATGATGACAACAGCACTTGGCTTAATTGGTCCTGGCGAGATGACCAATAAAATCTTCGCTATGGAAAATCGTTCCTTCTATAAACCGAATCTCGACTAGTAAAAACAGAGATAAATACGGAATTCATTCTGCCAAAAATAAAATAATCAGGAAAAAACGGCCTTCTGTAAATCAGAATGTTCGTTTTTTTCGCTTCTTATGGTATAATGATAGAAAAAACTACATGGTGAGAAAATGAAATTAAGAAGAAGTGAACGGATGGTCGTGATTTCTAATTACTTGATCAACCATCCCTATGAATTGACTAGCCTCAATACGTTTGCGGAAAAGTATGAGTCTGCCAAGTCTTCCATCTCAGAAGATATCGTGATCATTAAGCGTGCGTTTGAAGAGATGGAAATCGGAAATATTGAGACCATTACAGGAGCTGGTGGAGGCGTGATCTTTACACCGTCTATCTCAGATCAAGAATCCAAAGAAATCGTCGAGGATCTTTGCAAGCAGCTGTCTGAAAGTGATCGTATCCTTCCTGGTGGCTACATTTACCTGTCTGATCTTTTGAGCAATCCGAAGATTTTGAATCGGATCGGCCGCATCATTGCCAAAGCCTTTCGAGATAAGAAGATTGATGCTGTCATGACCGTAGCGACCAAGGGAGTTCCTTTAGCGAATGCAGTGGCCAATGTCTTGAATGTTCCATTTGTCATTGTCCGTCGTGATTTGAAAATCACAGAAGGGTCAACCGTTAGTGTCAACTATGTTTCAGGCTCAAGTGGGGATCGTATTGAGAAAATGTTCCTTTCAAAACGGAGCCTAAAAGCAGGAAGCCGGGTCTTGATTGTCGATGACTTCCTTAAAGGTGGCGGAACGATTAATGGGATGGTCAGTCTCTTGGCTGAATTCGATTCTGAATTAGCAGGAGTAGCTGTCTTTGCGGATAATGCTGCAACTGACCGGGAATTCTTTGAACACAAATCCTTATTGCGCGTGACCAACATCGATGTAAAAGAAAATAAATTGAGCGTCGAAGTTGGAAATATCTTTGATTAAGAGCAGCAAAGGAGGATCAAAAAGTGAAAAGAATTTTAGATCGATTTGATAATAGTCCTTTGTGGATTCGCTTGGTGACAGTTCTGTCTCTATCCTTTATTTTGGTAGCTGGTTTGTATACCGTTAAAAAGAATACGGCTGCCCAGGTAACGACAGAAATTCAACCTGCTAAAAAAACAGGTTCCCTTCCAGTGAAAAAGGAAACAAAGGAAGAAAAAGAAAAGAAGGAAGAAAAGAAAAATACAGAAGCTGCTGAAAAAGCAGTCGTTCAAATGGAAACAACGCCAAGTCAAGATTCTGTGAACGCTGCCCAAGCTGCTGTGAAGAAAGTCAAAGATGCGACTCAAAAGCAATCGCTTGAGGCCCGTATCCAATACATCGCTAACTATTATGGACTGACCTATGAGAGCGACACAGCGGCAACACAGCAGACTCAAACAGACGCTAATGCCAACGCAAATGCTAATGCCAATGCCGGAGTAGCTGGAGCCAATGCGACAGTTCAACCACAACAGCAACAACAGTATGCTCCGGCTGCAAATGCAGGGGCAGAAGAACCTGCTGAAGCTGGTCAATAATGAACTTTTTCGACTTCTTTAAAAAATAAAAAAACATCTTGCAATCAAAGTGCCGTCATGTTATAATAATAGACGGTACTTTTTACTTTTGGTCTCTCAAGAGTGTACAGGGACGTGCTGACAAATGTTGCAAAAGTACACACAGATGGTAGCTGTCACCAAGTGTACCATCACCAAAAATAAAAAATTTCACAGGAGAATGTAGATGCCTACAATTAACCAATTGGTTCGCAAACCGCGTAAATCAAAAGTAGAAAAATCTAAATCACCAGCTTTGAACGTTGGTTACAACAGTCATAAAAAAGTTCAAACAAACGTTTCTTCACCACAAAAACGTGGTGTTGCAACTCGTGTTGGAACAATGACACCTAAAAAACCTAACTCAGCCCTTCGTAAATTCGCTCGTGTACGTTTGAGCAACTTGATCGAAGTAACTGCTTATATCCCAGGTATCGGACACAACTTGCAAGAACACAGCGTGGTTCTTCTTCGTGGTGGACGTGTAAAAGACCTTCCAGGGGTACGTTACCATATCGTCCGTGGAGCACTTGATACTGCAGGTGTAAACGATCGTAAACAAGGCCGTTCTAAATACGGTACTAAAAAACCAAAAGCATAAGGAAAGGGGATAAAGAAAAATGAGTCGTAAAAACCGTGCGCCTAAACGCGATGTATTGCCAGATCCGCTTTACAATTCACAATTAGTTACTCGTCTTATCAACCGCGTTATGCTTGATGGTAAACGTGGTACAGCTGCTTCAATCGTTTATGGAGCTTTCGAACAAATTAAAGAAGCTACTGGAAACGATGCTCTTGAAGTATTCGAAACAGCTATGGAAAACATCATGCCTGTACTTGAAGTACGTGCTCGCCGTGTCGGTGGTTCTAACTACCAAGTCCCAGTTGAAGTTCGTCCAGAACGTCGTACAACACTTGGACTTCGTTGGTTGGTAACAATCGCTCGTCAACGTGGTGAACACACAATGGTTGATCGTCTTGCAAAAGAAATCTTGGATGCAGCGAACAACACTGGTGCAGCTGTTAAGAAACGTGAAGATACTCACCGTATGGCTGAAGCTAACCGTGCATTCGCACACTTCCGCTGGTAAGATTAAGATACTAAGGGCATTAAAAAAGCGACTGAAAATTAGGAAGCTTGACGAAGAATCGAAGATTCTAGGAAAGCTTATCTATTTTCCGAGCTTTTAGCCCGAGTTCAATTATGATGCTAGGAACGGCAAGGATGCAAAGTGAAAATAGGAAACTGACGCAGTATTCGATGAATACAAGGAAGTTTATCTTTTTCACACAGCATCCCGTTCCGGCTCAACTCGGCTAATTAACTTTAGCCCAGGTTCAATTGAGCTCAACTCGGCTAACTAACTTTAGCCCGGGTTCAATTCAACTCTTCTTACAAGTTGGAACCAAAACTTAGCATGAAAACACTGAGAACGGGTAGGTCCTGCCTATCCGTTTTTATTAAATCATGTTATAATAGAATATAGAAATAAAAAATATAGGAGAAACAAACCTCATGGCACGCGAATTTTCACTTGAAAAAACTCGTAATATCGGTATCATGGCTCACGTCGATGCTGGTAAAACAACTACAACTGAGCGTATCCTTTACTACACTGGTAAGATTCACAAAATCGGTGAAACTCACGAAGGTGCGTCACAAATGGACTGGATGGAGCAAGAACAAGAACGTGGTATCACGATCACATCTGCCGCTACAACAGCTCAATGGAAAGACACTCGTGTAAACATCATCGACACACCAGGACACGTGGACTTCACTATCGAAGTTCAACGTTCACTCCGCGTTTTGGACGGTGCTGTAACCGTTCTTGACTCACAATCAGGTGTTGAGCCTCAAACTGAAACAGTTTGGCGTCAAGCAACTGAATACGGAGTTCCACGTATCGTATTCGCAAACAAGATGGATAAAATCGGTGCTGACTTCCTTTACTCAGTAAGCACACTTCATGACCGTCTTCAAGCAAACGCTCACCCAATTCAATTGCCAATCGGTGCTGAAGATGACTTCCGCGGAATCATTGACTTGATCAAGATGAAAGCTGAAATCTATACGAACGACCTTGGTACAGATATCCTTGAAGAAGATATTCCAGCTGAATACCTTGAACAAGCTCAAGAATACCGTGAAAAATTGGTTGAAGCAGTTGCTGAAACTGATGAAGACTTGATGATGAAATACCTTGAAGGGGAAGAAATCACTAACGAGGAATTGAAAGCTGGTATCCGTAAAGCTACAATCAACGTTGAGTTCTACCCAGTACTTTGTGGTTCTGCCTTCAAGAACAAAGGGGTTCAATTGATGTTGGATGCAGTCCTTGACTACCTTCCAAGCCCACTTGATATCCCTGCAATCAAGGGTGTAAACCCAGATACAGACGAAGAAGAAGAACGTCCAGCATCTGATGAAGAGCCATTTGCAGCTCTTGCCTTCAAGATCATGACTGACCCATTCGTAGGTCGTTTGACATTCTTCCGTGTTTACTCAGGTGTCTTGAACTCAGGTTCATACGTCTTGAACACTTCTAAAGGTAAACGTGAACGTATCGGACGTATCCTTCAAATGCACGCCAACACTCGTAAAGAAATCGAAACAGTTTACTCTGGAGATATCGCTGCTGCCGTTGGTTTGAAAGATACTACAACTGGTGACTCATTGACAGATGAAAAAGCAAAAATCATCCTTGAATCAATCGAAGTTCCAGAACCAGTTATCCAATTGATGGTTGAGCCTAAATCTAAAGCAGACCAAGACAAGATGGGTATCGCCCTTCAAAAATTGGCTGAAGAAGATCCAACATTCCGCGTTGAAACAAACCCTGAAACTGGTGAAACAGTTATCTCTGGTATGGGTGAGTTGCACTTGGATGTCCTTGTTGACCGTATGAAACGTGAATTCAAGGTTGAAGCTAACGTTGGTGCTCCTCAAGTATCTTACCGTGAAACATTCCGCGCTTCTACACAAGCACGTGGATTCTTCAAACGTCAATCTGGTGGTAAAGGTCAGTTTGGTGATGTTTGGATCGAATTTACTCCAAACGAAGAAGGTAAAGGATTCGAGTTCGAAAATGCGATCGTCGGTGGTGTGGTTCCACGTGAATTCATCCCTGCAGTAGAAAAAGGACTTCAAGAATCTATGGCGAACGGTGTTCTTGCTGGTTACCCAATGGTTGACGTGAAAGCTAAGCTTTACGATGGTTCATACCACGATGTCGACTCATCTGAAACTGCCTTCAAGATCGCTGCATCTCTTGCACTTAAAGAAGCTGCTAAGACTGCACAACCAGCTATCCTTGAACCAATGATGCTTGTAACCATCACAGTTCCTGAAGAAAACCTTGGGGATGTTATGGGTCACGTAACTGCTCGTCGTGGACGTGTAGATGGTATGGAAGCACACGGTGCAAGCCAAATCGTTCGTGCATATGTACCACTTGCTGAAATGTTCGGTTACGCTACTGTCCTTCGTTCTGCAACTCAAGGACGTGGTACCTTCATGATGGTATTTGACCACTACGAAGATGTACCAAAATCAGTACAAGAAGAAATCATTAAAAAAGCTAAAGGTGAAGCTTAATTTACCAATGCTTAAAAACTCTTCCCATTTCGGGAAGAGTTTTTGTTTGTTCCAAAAGTGAATACAAGTAAAAAAGTGCTCCTCCTAGCAATCAAGACTTTGTGAAAAACTTTAATAAAAGAGGCACTGATCTATGATAAATCTTGCTTTTCGTTGGGAAATAGTTGCTTTTTAATGCAATAAAGTATATAATAGAGACTGTTAAAAGATGTTTGGCGCTGTGTCAAGTTACTCTTTTCACAAAAAAATTTTTTGATTTTCATAAGGAGGAAATCACGAATGGTAGTTAAAGTTGGTATTAACGGTTTCGGTCGTATCGGACGTCTTGCTTTCCGTCGTATCCAAAACGTAGAAGGTGTTGAAGTTACACGCATCAACGACCTTACAGATCCAGTTATGCTTGCACACTTGTTGAAATACGATACAACTCAAGGTCGTTTCGACGGTACTGTGGAAGTTAAAGAAGGTGGATTCGAAGTTAACGGTAAATTCGTTAAAGTTTCTGCTGAACGCGATCCAGAACAAATCGACTGGGCTAACGACGGTGTAGAAATCGTTCTTGAAGCAACTGGTTTCTTTGCTACTAAAGCTGCAGCTGAAAAACACTTGCATGCTGGTGGTGCTAAGAAAGTTGTTATCACTGCTCCTGGTGGATCAGATGTTAAAACAGTCGTATTTAACACTAACCACGATATTCTTGATGGTACTGAAACAGTTATCTCAGGTGCTTCATGTACTACAAACTGCTTGGCTCCAATGGCTAAAGCTCTTCAAGATAACTTCGGTGTTGTTGAAGGATTGATGACTACTATCCACGCTTACACTGGTGACCAAATGATCCTTGACGGTCCACACCGTAAAGGTGACCTTCGTCGTGCACGCGCTGGTGCTGCTAACATCGTTCCTAACTCAACTGGTGCTGCTAAAGCAATCGGTTTGGTTATCCCTGAATTGAACGGTAAATTGGACGGAGCTGCACAACGTGTTCCTGTTCCAACTGGATCAGTTACTGAATTGGTAGTTGTTCTTGAAAAGAACGTTACTGTTGATGAAGTGAACGCAGCTATGAAAGCAGCTTCAAACGAATCATACGGTTACACTGAAGATCCAATCGTTTCTTCAGACGTTGTAGGTATGTCTTACGGATCATTGTTTGACGCAACTCAAACTAAAGTTATTGACGTTGACGGTAAACAATTGGTTAAAGTTGTTTCATGGTATGACAACGAAATGTCTTACACTGCACAACTTGTTCGTACTCTTGAATACTTCGCAAAAATTGCTAAATAATTCATGCGTATGATGAGAGGAGGGAAACCTCCTCTTTTTTTGTACTTTTTTTAGGGCTTTCTCATCATATTATAGGAATTGATAAAATAGATTGACAGTGCTAAATAGATTAGGGTATCCTATTCTTGATTGGAGATTTCTAATACAACGAAATGAAAGCGATTACAGGTCGTGGAGAAAGGAGACAATGGAAATCGCTCAAGAAAAAGAAAAAAACCATACAAGGAGGTCAAGATGAAAGGTCATCTATTTGAAAAGAAAGAACGATTTAGTATACGAAAATTCAGTGTGGGAGTTTGCTCCGCATTGATTGGGTTAGCATTTTTAGGAACAGGCGCTGTCTCTGCAGATGAGACGGTTTCTACTAGTGAACAACCCTTGGAAAGCTCTTCAGCAACGACCGATGATGTCAATCATTTGGTGAGAGAAGCTGGCGTCTATACTGCAGATGCAGCGCTTCCTACAGCTGATCCTGTAAAACCAGCTACAGCAGAAGTGGTCACTCCAGAGTCTAGTCCTACAAGTACAGAAGCTAGCTCGACGACTGCAGATCATCCAGCTGTTTCAGAGACTGAAAAACCGAAAGCTGCTGCAGAAAAAGTGGCTGATTTACCAACCAATGAAGAAAAACAATTAAGACCCAAAGAAGTTAAGTTCGATACTTGGGACGATCTCTTGAAGTGGGAACCAGGAAAACGAGTGGATGACGATATGAACAGAGCAAGCGTCCCACTTGCGAGTCGTTTTCAAGGGAAACAAATTAATGAACAAGCCAACCCTGAAGCGAAGATCCAAGCACTGTCAAACATGAACTCCAAAGCCAAGGATCATGCGTCTGTCGGTGGGGAAGAATCTAAGGCCTATGCTTTTGATTACTGGCAATATTTGGATTCCATGGTCTTTTGGGAAGGGCTGGTTCCATCAGCAGATGTGATCGATGCTGCCCACCGAAATGGGGTTCCTATTTATGGAACAATCTTTTATAACTGGTCTAGCAGCATCAAGGATCAAGAACATTTTGCAGAAACTTTGAAAGAAGATAGTGAGGGGTCTAAGACCTTCCCGATCGCGCGTAAATTAGTCGAACTTGCCAAGTACTATGGCTTTGATGGTTACTTTATCAACCAAGAAACAACCGGAAATCTTGTAGAACCATTGGGTCCAAAATTGAGAGATTTTCTTCTTTATACCAAGGAATATGCGAAGAGTCTGAACTATCCGATTAAGTATTCTTGGTATGATGCTATGACCTATGAATATGGGCGTTACCATGAGAATGCGCTGGGAGAATACAACTACAATTTCATGCAGCCAGAAAATGGGGAAAATCCAGTTGATACCTTCTTTGCCAACTTTAACTGGGGCAAATCAGAAGTGGATTATTCCATCAGCACAGCTAAATGGATTCATCGGAATCCTTATGATGTTCTAGCTGGACTCGAGCTCCAAAAAGGAGGCTCTTATAAAACTAATGTAGACTGGAATGCCATTTTAGATGAACATGGCAAGCTGCGTCTATCTCTTGGTCTTTATGCACCTGACACCATTACAGGGCTAGGAAAGACGGGAGAAGGTTACCATACCCATGAAGATCTATTCTGGACAGGTTTCCAAGGAGATCCGACTAAAGGAAAACCAGCAGACCAATCTTGGTACGGTATGTCCAATCTAGTAGTGGACAAAACTCCTATTACAAGTGAAGATTTCAATACTTCCTTCAATACTGGTCACGGAAAACACTGGTTTGTGGATGGCAAGATTTCTAAAGAAGGGGAGTGGAACTACCGTTCTGTTTCTGGCTACCTTCCAACATGGCGTTGGTGGGTAGAGCATAGTGAAGATAGTACACCATTGAAAGGTCGCTATGATTTTGATCAAGCCTACAATGGAGGAAATTCTCTAGCCTTTGAAGGAGATTTAAAAGCCAATAGCAGTCAAAATGTCATGCTCTATTCGACCAAGATTCCTGTGACAGAAACGACAAAATTGAGCGTCAGTCATAAAGGTGGGATCGGAGCAGCTGCCTGGGTAGCTGTTGCCACCAAAGAAGACTACTCTGAATACGAATGGAAAGAATTGACACCGAGTGCGGATTGGTCTACTCAAACCTTTGATTTGGGAAGTTTGGCTGGCAAGACCATTTATGCTGTGAAGATGTTCTTTGACCATGATACGGATGTTAAAGACTACAAATTTAATCTCGGCCAATTGTCGATTACGTCAAACCAAGAGAAACCAGCGACTCCAGCAGAAGTATCCGTTCGAGCAAAACGCCTACAAAATGCGCAAGAAGCAGAAGCAGTCCTCAATTTTAAAGGGGTAGCAGATGCGGATTATTATGAAGTCTATGAAAAAGATGGCGATAACTGGCGTCTCTTAACAGGGTCTTCTGCGACAACCGTCTATCTACCAAAAGTTAGCCGTTCAGCAAGTGCTGAAGGAACCACTCAGGAACTCAAGGTTGTGGCAGTTGGGAAGAACGGTCAACGTTCAGATGCGGGAACTGTAGCCTTTGATTGGGGCATGACCGTGTCAGATACCAGTCTACCAAAAGCTTTAGCGCCAAACGTAGTCATTGGAGCCAAAGTGATCGGTTCGAGCTTCCCAGATGCGGATGGTAGTGAAGGCATTGAAGGCATGTTAAATGGGACCATTACCAGTCTTTCAGATAAATGGTCTTCTGCTCAATTGAGTGGAACCGTCGATATCCGCTTGACACAACCTCGGACCATTGTTCGTTGGGTCATGGACCATGCCGGTGCTGGTGGGGAATCTGTCGACGATGGCAAGATGAACACCCGTGACTTCGACCTTTACTACAAGGACGAAGCCGGTGAGTGGAAATTAGCCAAGGAAGTTCGTGGCAATAAAGCCCATGTATCTGACATTACACTTGATCATCCGATCAAGGCTCAAGACTGGCGTCTCCATGTCATTACGGCAGATAACGGAACTCCATGGCAAGCCATCCGGATTTACAACTGGAAGATGTATGAAAGTCTGGATACGGAAACGGTCAACATCCCGATGAAACATGCTGCAGCGCAAAATCTGGGTAATCATTTTGTCCAAGTCGGCTTCAAAGATGTTCCAGCTAATACTACTCTGACTCTTTATGCCGATAAAGAAGCTACTAATCCAATTGCGACCATGACAGCCGATCAAGCTGGAAATCTGATCTTTAAACCACTGGCTTTTGAATCAACCCCATCTCTTCTCTACTATCGTGCGCAAGAACCTGGCAAAGATATCAGTAATGTTCTAGCAATTGAAGTTCCAAAAAATGATAAAGAAATTGCGGGACTTCAATTTGAAGATGGCTTGACCAAGAAGGTCTACCGGGAAGGCGATGCCCTTTCCTTGAAAGGGGCGACTCTCCGCGTTCATTATAAAGATGGCCAAGCAGATCAACTGGTCAACCTCACCAACTCAGGTGTAGAGATTCATGGATTTGACAGTAGCAAGCTGGGAGAACAACACCTAGAAGTCTCTTACCTTGGTCAGAAATTGGATAAGACCCTCACTGTTTTTGTGGTCAGTGCAGAAGAAGCAGGTGAAAAAGCAGTTGCTGGTCTAGAATTGACCGACAAACCAAAAGTGGAATATATTGTCGGAGAATCATTGGAAAAAGAAGGTGGACGCTTTACAGTCGTCTTTGAAGATGAAACGACCGAAACGCATGCCTTGACAGATGAAGGTGTGGAAGTGACTGGCTTTGATACGACCAAGGAAGGTCGTCAAACCATCACTGTCCATTACAAAGGAGCTAGCACAAGCTTTGATGTCCTCGTCAATCCAAAACCAGCTCTCAACGATGAATACCTCAAGCAAAAATTGGCTGAAGCTGAAGCTGCAAAAGCCAAAGTAGACTTTACTTTTGCGACTCCTGAAGTCAAAGAAGCCTTGCTGGCTGGAATGGCTGCTTCTGAAAAAGTCTTGAAAGAGCATGATACCAGCACACAAGATCAAGTCAATGAGCAGTTGAACCAATTGACCGCTCTCTTGAAAGCCTTGGATGGTCAAGCCAATCTAACAAAAGAAAAAGAAGCTCTCTCTGCTCTGACAACAGAAGCGACTGCTCTATTAGCAAGCAAGCCAAATCACCCTTCTGGTGAAGCTTTGCAGGCACTGGTTGAGAAAAATAAAGAGCTCCTAGCTTCTTCAGAGCTCACTCCTGAAGCGCTTGAAACAGCTAAGACAGGTCTAGAGACCTTGATTGCGCTCCTGAAAGAAGATAAGCCAGCGGTCTTTGTAGACCCTGCAACTGGAGTCGAAGTTCAATTCTCCAACTTAGAGCCAACCGTTGTCAAAGGACTGAAAGTCGCAAAAGTTGAAGCCAATCAGGCAGAAAAAGAAGAGCTGAAGGGTCGAGAAGGAATCGTCTTTGATATTGAAGGCGTGGATGCCAGCGGTCAAGATATTGATACCCACCATCCATCCTTTGTGAAAATCCCTGTGGATAAGGATAAAGAAGTGGAGCAAGTTCTCTTCTTCCCAGAAGGTCAAGCTCCTCAATCCTTGGCCTTTGAGAGAGTAGGAGATGTAGTCATCTTTACAGCTCCTCACTTTACTCACTATGCGATTGTCTATAAACCAGCACAAACGGAAGGACCAGATCAACCGATCCAACCAGAGGAACCGGCTAAACCTGATCAGCCTGTTCAACCAGCTCAACCAAATCAACCAGTCCAACCAGCTGCCCCAGTAACTCCGGATCCAGCTAATCCATTGAAGCCTACAGAGTCTTCTCAAGTGGATCAGTTGGCCCCAACGACTTCTACTCAAGCGGGTCATCAGGAGGAAGAACACAAGGATATGGTCGATCAAGAGATCCATCAGTTGTTAAGTGCCCACCAAGGAGCGAACTCACAGCCAACGGTTCAGCAAGAAACAAAAGATGCAAGCAAAGAAAGTCAATCGGAACACTTGCCAAATACGGCAAGCCTAGAAGCTTCCTTTGCAGCTGAAGCTGTTCTCTTAGCGGCCTTAGGCGGCTTCCTCTTGGCTGGTAAGAAGAAAGAAGAGTAAGTCTTTTACAGGATTCTTTCGTTCACTTAAAAAGTCACTCTCAAAAAACCTCTCTGGTGAAAACCAGAGAGGTTTGATCTTGTATTTAGAAGTGTCGTTCGGATCCTGTGAATTAGAGGGGAAAAGCATTGGATTTTTCTACCTCTTTTACAGCTTTTGTGATATAATTATCATGTATTAAAAAAAGAAGGAGTCATATCTAATGGCAAAATTGACTGTTAAAGACGTTGACTTGAAAGGGAAAAAAGTTCTCGTTCGTGTTGACTTCAACGTTCCTGTAAAAGACGGCGTGATCACTAACGATAACCGTATCACTGCAGCTCTTCCAACTATCAAGTACATCCTTGAACAAGGTGGACGTGCAATCCTCTTCTCTCACCTTGGACGTGTAAAAGAAGAAGCAGATAAAGAAGGTAAATCACTTGCTCCTGTAGCTGCTGACTTGGCTGCTAAATTGGGTCAAGAAGTGAAATTTATCCCAGGTGTTACACGTGGTGCTGAATTGGAAGCAGCTGTTAACGCTCTTGAAGATGGACAAGTTCTCTTGGTTGAAAACACTCGTTTCGAAGATGTTGACGGCAAGAAAGAATCTAAAAACGATCCTGAACTTGGTAAATACTGGGCATCACTTGGAGATGGTATCTTCGTAAACGATGCATTCGGTACTGCTCACCGTGCACACGCATCTAACGTTGGTATCTCTGCAAACGTTGATAAAGCTGTTGCTGGATTCCTTCTTGAAAACGAAATTGCTTATATCAAAGAAGCAGTTGAAGCTCCAGAACGTCCATTCGTAGCTATCCTTGGTGGATCTAAAGTATCTGACAAGATCGGTGTTATCGAAAACTTGCTTGAAAAAGCTGATAAAGTCCTTATCGGTGGTGGGATGACTTACACATTCTACAAAGCACAAGGTATCGAAATCGGTAACTCACTTGTAGAAGAAGACAAATTGGATGTTGCGAAAGCTCTTCTTGAAAAATCAAACGGCAAATTGATCTTGCCAGTTGACTCAAAAGAAGCAAACGCATTTGCTGACTACACTGAAGTGAAAGACACTGAAGGTGAAACAGTAGATCCAGGATTCCTTGGTCTTGATATCGGTCCTAAATCAATCGCTAAATTCGACCAAGAATTGACTGGTGCGAAAACAGTTGTATGGAACGGACCTATGGGTGTATTTGAAAACCCTGACTTCCAAGCTGGTACAATCGGTGTGATGGACGCTATCGTGAAACAACCAGGCGTTAAATCAATCATCGGTGGTGGTGACTCAGCTGCTGCTGCGATCAACCTTGGCCGTGCAGACAAATTCTCATGGATCTCTACTGGTGGTGGTGCTTCTATGGAACTCCTTGAAGGTAAAGAACTTCCAGGATTGGCTGCTCTTACAGACAAATAATCTAAATAGAATGAAAGAGGCTGGGACACAAGTCCTAGCCTCTCAATTATTTTTGGATTGTCGAGCAAGACGCAGTGGTTGAGTGGGCTCTACTACGCTGATTTCATCAGCTTTTACAGCCCTACTCAACTGTGCGGAGGTGGGACGACGAAATCG
>NZ_JAQFJL010000018.1:0-47660 GCF_030440045.1 Streptococcus sp. SP8
TCCGCACAGTTGAGTAGGGCTGTAAAAGCTGATGAAATCAGCGTAGTAGAGCCCACTCAACCACTGCGTCTTGCTCGACAATCCAAAAATAATTGAGAGGCTAGGACTTTTGTCCCAGCCTCTTTTTATTCTGCTTTATGGATATCTTCTTTGACCTCATCGACATTGAATTTGGCAAAGAGGTACTGACGGTCTTGGACTGGGAAACGTTGATCCAGCTGATCGATAGCCCCCACCTCTACAATCCCTTCTGAGATGACAAAATCCATTACATGGCCACCAAAGGTATGGTCATCTGAAATAAAGTGCAAATGGTATCCTGCCACACTCACGCCATGGAAAATTTCTGGTGTCCAAAAACCGACGATGGTCCCTGTGACATTTTCCCGTGTATACTCTGGCTGATGGGTTGCAACCTCTGCAAACTTCATCTCTGGTGTTGATTTTGGAATCATACGGACATGCATCTTGACAAAGTCACCACGAATCTTAATGGAGCGAAAAAGATTTTCGCCATCGTAATAAGACTCAATACGAGCTTCCAATTCCTCGTCCGTCATTTCAAAGCGTTGACGGAAAATCACTTCTGCTTGGTGAGGAACGACTGCTGCATAAGGAACCTTGGCATCCGGAGAAACTTCAACAATTTCAGGATGGTCGCCAGATCCCTTGGCCTGATATGCCTTACCATCTAATACGATCAACTCTCCATCAATAGAATCCAGCGTCCCAATTCCGAGGTTCCCATGTTCTAAGAGTTCTCCTATCGTAAATGACCCCCCGTACAGACCCGCCATTAGGGCACCTAAGGTATTGTATTGAAAAAGTTTCACTGGTTCCATGTTTTTCTCTCCTCATTCTATCTTCTACCAGTATACCACAAACTATTCCGAATCTTCACGATATGGTTTTGATTAGAGGCTATCATAGAGGGTTTGCATCTGCACATCGTCTGGTACGATCGCCAAATACTGATTAGCCACTTCACGCGCCTTCGTCACATCTCCAGCCTCACGCAACAAATAAACATAGGCTTCGAGGAATTCTGGGTTGTCCTTTAAATCCTCATAGAGCTCTTGGTAGGCTGAGACGGCCTCTTCTGTTTTCTCCAAGGCAGCCAAAGCACGGGCAATGTTCCAACGGGTGACAACCGTTTCGACTTCTTCATTTTGCCAATCCAAGACTTGGTCAAAGCGTTCCTGTTCCAAATAAAGGGTGGTCAGGCGAAGAGCAATCTCTTCTATATCATCTGCCACTTCTTTAGCCTCTAATAGATAAGCTTCTGCTTGCTCAGGTTGGTGGAGTTCATAAGAAAGCTGAGAAGCAAGGAGCTTCAATTGGGCATCAAATGGATTCTTCTGGATCCCTTGTTTAGCAATCTCAAGCGCTTTTTCACGGTCATTTTCAGCCTGTAAAGCCAAGGCATAACCATACTCATAGCCCTCAAAATCAGGCGACAAGGTATCAATTTGTTTGTAGTAGATCAGGGCTTTTTGGAATTCTTCTTGGTCAGACAATAGGGTCGCTAATTCGTAAGCAATCTGGTCATCAAACTCAATCTCCAGAGCTTTCTCTAAGAAAGGAACAGCTGCTTCAAACTTACCAAGATTGGCATAGGCAAAACCAATCCGTTGATAGGTGGAAATTCCTGTTGCTTCCAAAATCTCCCGATTGTCTAACTGGGCATACTCTTGGATAGCCTCTTGATAGCGTTCCAATTCCAGATCAATTTCAGCTAGCCCTAATTGAATGATGGGATCATCAGACAGACTGGCTGCTTCAACTAACTTTTCACGCGCCACATCTGCGAGACCTTCCAGCTGATAGAGATCGGCCTTAACCAAGAGACTGGCTACATACCAGTTAGACTCAGGGCCAATTTCTTCTAAATATGCAAAGGCCTCTTCCGTTTGCCCTTCCTCTGCAAGGATGGTTGCCAAACTCAGATATACTTCTGGATAGGTTTCTGCAATCTGTTCATAAACCTCTTTTGCCTGAGGATAAAAACCGATACTTTCAAGATATTGACCCAAATCCAATAATTGCGCTTCACTATCTTCTAACAAGGCCTTTTGAAATTGAACTTCTGCTTCTTCTAGCTCTTGCTGATCAAGAGCCTCTACCATTTGTTGACTATGACTCACTCTGTGTTTCCTCTTCTATTTCATTGTGTTCTTCATACAAGCCACTAACGACCTTATACCATTCAAAGATAGCTCCGATCACCACCTTAGCAGATGCATAGACCGGAATACCAAGGAAAACTCCCCAGATTCCAAACATAGATCCTGACGTCAAGAGCACAAATAAAATGGTAATCGGATGGATATTTAACTGACTTCCCAAAACCAAAGGTGATACGAAACGTCCTTCAATGGTTTGCTCCACTGCAAATACAATTAAGACCTTGATAAACATCTCTGGTCCTGCTACCAAGCCCAAAACTAAAGCAGGTAACATGGCTAAGAAACTACCCAAGTAAGGGATCAAATTCAAGATCCCCGCAGAGATCCCAAGTGTCACCGCATAACGTAAGCCAATGATCTTAAAGAAGAGGATAAACATAATGGCGACGACAATGGCTACCGTAATTTGCCCTCGAACATAATTGGAGAGTTGGGTGTTGACATCTGAGAGAACTTGTTCAGCCGGTTTACGAATCTTAGTCGGTAAGAAGCGAACAATGTGGCCCTTTAAATTTTTTCCATCTCGAAGAAGATAAAAGACAATAAAAGGCATGATGATCAAGGCAACAATGACTTGCGAAGCCACTCCGATCAAGTTGCTGACCCAATTGACAGCCCGCCCAGAGATCGAACTCGCCCAAGAAGTAATGTTTGCAGACAATTCCTTAGTGATCTCATCTAATTGGGGTTTGATATCTGAGGAGACGCGATTATCTAGAAAATCATCGATGGTTGCATTGGCCTTTTCCAAATAAGTTGGCAGGTTATGAAAGAAACTCACCACTTGTCGTTGGACGGATGGAATCACTACAGCTAGACCCCAAATTAAAAGCACTGCAATCAAGAAAAAGACTAAGGAAATCGCAAAAATCCGCTTGAGTCCTTTTCTTTCAAGAAAGTCAACAATAGGGTTAAGCAGGTAATAGAGCAAACCAGAAATAATGACAGGCAGCATGACGGCTCCTGCAAACTCAAAAATAGGAATAAAAATAAAGGTGATTTTACTCAAAACCAAAAGGTTCAAGCCCAACAGCAAGGTAACTAAAAATACGGTAATGGCCTTGTTGTCTAAAAACCATCTAAAAAACCAGGACAAACTAAACTGTTTTTCTTTATTATCCACGGAAAACTCCTTTTCATTTCAATCTGTTTCTATTTTAGCATTTTTTGAGCTTGAAGTTACGAAAAAACTAGCAAAATAAGAAAGAAAGGCCCTCGCCTTTTCAACTAGCAATTGCCTTCCAATAGGACCTTTGATATAATAAACCTAACAAATCATACGAGGTGTCCTATGTCTCAAACCATTTATTTCGGTACCTATACCAAAAAAGAATCCAAAGGAATTTACAAGGCACAATTTGACCCTGAAACAGGGACATTGAGCCAACTTGAACTAGTGGCAGCTGAGCCCAATCCAACCTATATCGCTTTTTCTGAAAAAGGCAACCTCTACAGTGTCGGAGCTGAAGAGGGAAAAGGAGGAATCGCAAGTTTTACAGCTGATTTTCAGCCGCTCAATCACGTTGTTGAAGAGGGAGCACCACTCTGCTATGTCTCTGTCGATGACAAGCGTCAACTGATCTATGGAGCCAACTATCACAAAGGCCAAGTTCTCGTATATAAGCTAGAGTCAGATGGGCGTTTGTCCTTTGTCAATCAAGACACCCACCAAGGAAGTGGTCCTCATGCCAATCAAGCAAGTCCACATACCCACTATGCAGACCTTACACCAGATCAGTACTTGATCACGTGTGACCTAGGAACAGACAGTTTGCATGTCTATGATGTCAGTGAGGAAGGAAACCTAACCCTGATCAATCAGTATCAAACAGCTCCAGGGGCAGGACCTCGTCACCTGGTCTTTCATCCCCACTATAAGACTGCCTATCTCATCAATGAATTAAATGCTACGATCGATGTACTCTTTTATGACGGTATGGGTGAATTCGAACACTTCCAAACTGTTTCCACAATTCCATCAGACTACGATGGTCAAAAATGGGCTTCTGCGATCAAGCTCTCAGCTGATGGAAAATTCCTCTATGCATCTAACCGTGCTCACAATTCCATCGCTGTCTTCAAAGTTGTGGCTGATGGTAGTCTAGAACTGATTGAAATTGTTCCAACTCAAGGGCTCAATCCACGTGATTTCACGCTTAGTCCTGATCAAAACTATTTGATCGCAGCCCATCAAGATTCACCTAATGCCACCGTCTTCAAACGAGATTCTACTAGCGGAAAATTGACCCTTCTATCCGACGACTTCTATGTTCCAGAGGCCGTTTGTACAGTTTTTCATTAAGTCGTTTTAGTTGTCAAACCTCTAAAAAAATGATTAAATAGATGAGAAAAAGGCGCGAGCCTGACTTCACAACTTATATTTTAGGAGATCCAAGCATGAATCCAATGGACTTATTTAACCAAGTAAAAGAAATGATCGAAAAGAAAGATTTCGACGCTGCAAAGAAATTTGTTGATGACAACAAAGACAACCTCGGTGACTACCTTGAACAAGCCAAAGGGCTTGTATCTGGAAATGAAATGGTCAGCGGTGCCTTGGACAAAATCAAAGGCTTGTTCTAATAGAACTACTCCTCAACGCTTTAGTTGAGGAGTTTTTGTTTATACCAATCGCAAAAAAGATCCTTGAGAAAACTCAAGGATCTTTTTAGTCTAGTAAACTAGATTATTTCTTAAGGTTGTAGAATGATTTCAATCCACGGTATTCAGCTACTTCACCAAGTTGATCTTCGATGCGAAGCAATTGGTTGTATTTAGCGATACGGTCTGTACGTGAAAGTGAACCAGTCTTGATTTGTCCTGCGTTTGTTGCAACTGCGATGTCAGCGATTGTTGAATCTTCAGTTTCACCTGAACGGTGTGATACAACGGCAGTGTAACCAGCTTCTTTCGCCATTTCGATAGCATCGAATGTTTCAGTAAGAGTACCAATTTGGTTAACTTTGATAAGGATAGAGTTAGCACATTTTTCTTCGATACCACGTGAAAGGTAGTCAGTGTTTGTTACGAAGAAGTCGTCACCAACCAATTGAACTTTACCACCAAGACGTTCAGTAAGAGCTTTCCAACCGTCCCAGTCGTTTTCATCCATACCATCTTCGATAGTGATGATTGGGTATTTGTTTACCAATTCTTCAAGGTAGTCGATTTGTTCAGCAGCAGTGCGGACAGCAGCTCCTTCACCTTCGAATTTAGTGTAATCGTAAACTTTGCGTTCTTTATCGTAGAATTCTGATGATGCACAGTCAAATCCGATAAATACGTCTTTACCTGGAACATAACCAGCAGCTTCGATAGCAGCGATGATAGTTTCTACACCATCTTCAGTTCCGTCAAAACGAGGAGCAAATCCACCTTCGTCACCAACGGCTGTTTCAAGACCACGACCTTTAAGGATTTTCTTAAGTGCGTGGAAGATTTCAGCACCCCAACGAAGAGCTTCTTTGAATGTAGGTGCACCAGCAGGTACGATCATGAATTCTTGGAAAGCGATTGGAGCATCTGAGTGAGATCCACCATTGATGATGTTCATCATTGGAGTTGGAAGAACTTTAGTGTTGAATCCACCAAGGTAGCTGTAAAGTGGGATTTCAAGGTAGTCAGCAGCAGCACGAGCTACAGCGATAGACACACCAAGGATTGCGTTTGCTCCCAATTTACCTTTGTTAGGAGTACCGTCAAGAGCGATCATTGCACGGTCAATAGCTTGTTGGTCACGAACATCGTAGCCGATGATTGCTTCAGCAATGATGTTGTTTACATTGTCAACAGCTTTTTGAGTTCCAAGACCACCGTAACGAGATTTGTCACCGTCGCGAAGTTCTACAGCTTCGTGTTCACCAGTAGAAGCTCCTGATGGAACCATACCACGTCCGAAAGCACCTGATTCAGTATAAACTTCTACTTCAAGTGTTGGGTTACCGCGTGAGTCTAGGACTTCGCGAGCGTAAACATCAGTAATAATTGACATTTCTTACTCTCCTTATTGAGTTATATTTTTTACTCCTCTATCATATCGTAATTAGGCTATTTTTTCAAGAAAAAACAAGGAAATCTACGAAAATTGAGAAGTTTTTAACAAGAAAACGGTTCCACTGCCTTATTTTCTTCCATTTCCCTTCCTTATTTAATTTTTTAGCATTCCTCTACTCTTCTGCTACGCTTTATGCTATACTAAACTTATGACAGATATTAATAAAACGATTTTAGAAAAAGCTGCTGGTCCTACTCGGTTCAATCCTGATGAACAGCGTCGATTTTTGGAGACATATGAGGAGCGTGTGATTGCATCATGTACCTTGGAGGAGGCAAGGGACAATCTCTATTTGGAGCACTATTCTTCAATTCTTACGAACATTTCAGAACGCTTTGAACCTGTATTGGTCAAGATTTCGCCTGCCTTGGATGAAAGCAGCCAACTTCAATATTTGAAAAAAACAAAGGATCTTGGTCTTGTGGCAAGCATTGTTTCAGATGACTGTCGCCACTCTCCCTTTGGTCTCATCATCCATACTGATCATCCATCTGGAATTTCTCCAACCGATATCAGCCTCCAGTATCCAAATTTGTTTGAAAAGAAGGAAGAGAGCACAGCACCTGAAAAAAAATCATTTTGGAAACGCCTCTTTGGCTAAAGAAAGAACCAATTGAAAAGGAATTTCCTTTTCAATTGGTTCTTTAGTTTGCTTTCATTTTTAAGAGGTTACCAATATTTCGAGCACAGGAAATCAGATTTTTTTCAGCATGAGTAAGTGCATCTGCCACCTCACAAGGACCTGGTACAATAGAGAAGGCAGCCTCAATATGATGACTTGGGAAAGCTGGCAAATCCTCTGCTAAGGCCCCACAAATAGCAAGCACTGGGATCTTATCTGGTGTTCGTTTGGCTACCCCGACAGGAGCTTTTCCAGACAGAGATTGGAGGTCCATCCTACCTTCTCCCACGACGACCAGATCCGCTTTTTGAACCTTACGATCGAAGTCGATTAGATCCAAACTTTTCTCAATTCCCGAGGAAACCTGACCACCCGCAAATGCGACCAAGCCAGCTGCCATGCCACCTCCAGCTCCGGCGCCAGCCATGGATAAAATTCGGGCATCTGCTAGCTGGTAAAAATCCTGCATAGCCTGGTCGACAGCTGGAAACAGAAGGGGATTCAAACCCTTTTGCCCGCCAAAGATATAGGTTGCTCCTTGACTGCCACAGAGAGGATTGGTGACATCCGTTAAGACCAGGAGCTCGATGTCTTGTAAAGCATTTGGAACCGCACTGGTATCTATTCTATCCACACGACCGATCGAAGCACCTACAGGACGAAGCAGATGACCTTGGTCATCATAGAAGGCTACCCCTAGTCCGGCTGCCATCCCAATCCCACCATCATTGGTCGCTGAACCACCAATTCCCACACAGATCGTTTTAACCCCTTGGTCAACCAATTGCAAAATCAGTTCACCAATTCCTCGTGTCTCTAGTTCTAGTGGATTGCGTTTTTCAGCTGGGATAGAGCCTAAGCCAACAAGAGAGGCCATCTCAAAAAATGCCATCTCATCTTTTTGGTAGTAAGACATTGAAACAGGCTGTCCAAATGGTCCGGTTACTTGCGTTTGGTACTCAGTTACATCTAGAACACCAGCTAGGGTTTCCATGGTTCCTTCGCCACCATCCCCAATAGGAAGGAGGTCAAAAGTTGCATCTGGTAGAGCCTCTTGAAATCCTTTTTTCAAGGCTTCTGCTACTTGTTTGGCAGATAAGGATTCTTTAAATGAATCCGGGGCTAGTAGGATATGCATGCTGTTTCCTTTCTATGCTGGTCTAAAATTTCAAGAACAAGGCTTAAATCCCTCTTCTCAATACGATATAGGGCTCGCTCAGCGACGATTGGCTTGGCCATAAAGGCAATCCCGATACCGGCTGTTTCAATCATCGGAAGATCATTGGCACCATCTCCCATCGCAATCGTCTGACTTCGTGGGACATGATTTTCTTTCGCCCATGTCAGGAGGGACTCTTTTTTCCTTTCAGGTGTGATTATCCCACCGAGGACTTTACCTGTCAAACAACCATCAGAAGCCTGCAAACGGTTGGCGCGGACCAGATCAATTCCTAAAGACCTCGCGATGGGGTCGATGACTTCATGAAATCCCCCTGAAACAAGGCCAACCTTGTAACCTCTTTGATGAAGTTCCGTGATTAAGGTCTTAGCTCCCGGTGTGACGTCCATCTGCTCTACAATTTTCGGAAAAATAGAGGCCTCTAATCCCTTCAATAAAGCGACACGCGCCTGTAAAGATGCTTTAAAATCCAACTCTCCATTCATTGCTTGTGCCGTAATCTCTGCTACTTTTTGTCCCACGCCAGCTTCTTGAGCTAGTAAATCAATTCCTTCTTGTTGGATCAAAGTTCCATCTACATCCATAACGAGGAGACCGGTTACTTCTTTCATCGCTTTCCTTTCTTATTTCTCCCTTACTATACAAAAATAGGGTTTAAATTTCAAGTTTCAATGATCATTTGAAGATAAAAAAACGACCTCCTAAAAAGTCGTTTTTTTGTTATTAGAAGCGAATTTGCTCCCGAGTTTTTTCATACGAAGTAACAAAGCGATCGGTCACTCCAGCTTCTACCATCTCCAAAGCATCTGAGATGACTTTGAAGGAAGCCGCATAGTCATATTCTCTTTCGAAAATATAAAGGGACTCATCAAAGGCAGCTTGAACATGATCATCAAATGAACGATAGCGATTTGAATATTGCAACAACTGCTCCGTTAAAGTAGCATTTTGTACAATTCGATAAGTCGCTTCTTCCAATTCATTCATATCATTGGTCAAAATATCTAACAAACGATTGGTTGATTCGATGTTGATTTTATCCCCTTCCAACTCATCCATCAAAGCCTCTGTATTGTTGCTTGCTGTGAAGAATAATTCCAAGAATTCTTGAGGGATTCCTGGCAAGTTTCGTTTGTCCATATAGCGTTTAATGGCATGCAAACGGTTGGCATAGATATTAACTTTTTGGCGAGCATTGGCATCGTCTTTTTCAATTTTTGAAAGGGAATCACTTAAGCCAATTTGCTCATCTTCGATTTCTTTCAAGCGAGCTTCAATAGCTTCTAATTCTTCTTCTACAATAGAATAGGCCTTTTGTGTTTCAGATGAATCTTTCAAGGCATCTTCTACCACATTTTCTTGTGAAGATAGCTCAGCTTCCAACTCTTTTAACTGTTGGCTGAAGCTTTCATTCAAGACGAATGTTTTACTAAGGCGTTCCACTTCTGCTGCAAGGTTGCTATTGTTATCTTTTGCGTGTTTCAAATAGCCAGGCAGTTGTTTCACTAACTTCTTCACGACTTTTTGTGATTCGATTTCACGAGTAAAGATGTGATACAATGCATCGATTTCCTCTTGAATTTGCTCATTTTCGTAAATAGCATTGTCCAATTCAAGCGCGGATACATTTGCCATATTGTTCTTCAAGGAAGCATGCAACTGTTGGAAACGAGATTCAATATCTGTTTCAGTGAAGTGGTAGCCAGATTCCAAAAGCTTGCGGTAGCCACTTTCCAAATCCTCTAATTGGTCTGGAAGTTTTGACTGAAGAGCGGTGACAATTTCTGGCACTCGCTCAACAATTTGTTTTAAGGCCACAATATGATTCTCAGCTGTATCAAGGATTTCAGCTGCTTCAACAGGGTCACCTGAAGAATTCAAGGTGACAAATTGTGAAAACTCAGATTGAATATTTCCAATTTGCTTTTCAATTTCAGGAAGCGCACTGCCATAACGATCTGGATCTGAAGTGACTTCTTTTTGAAGTTCTTCAAACATATCTAAGGCATGAACCACGCGTCCGCTATTTTTTTGTTCTTGCTCTTCAAGATCTGAAAGGGCTTGGCGAATCGCTTTGATATCTTCGTCGATCAACTGGATCTGACTTTCGATATTGTCAATGGCTTGTTTAGCCTTCATGAAACGGAAAGAATTATTATAGCCTTCCGCTTCAAACAGATTGTTTTCAATATCAGCAAATGAATTTAAGGATAAATCTACCCATTTTTGATTCCATTCACGAAATGCAATTTGACTTTGACCAATCAAATGCATGTTTTTTACGGCCTCTACTTCATCGTTGACCGGAAGGTTGTATAACTTTTCTTTTCGTTCTTCCAGTGCTGCCAGTAAGGCTTCATTTCGTTTTCTCAATATGACTGCAACCACATATCCTACAATCAAGATAAGGGCGACAATAAAGATGAGAACAATTAGTCCACTAGACATATAAAAACTCCTTCATCGTATTACTTGAACGTAATCCTAGTAATTATACCATAAAATATCCATTAATGGGAAGCGTTCGGTGAATTTTATACATCGAGTGTACTATATTCAGCGTTTTCTTCGATAAATTCACGACGTGGTTCCACACGGTCCCCCATCAACATATCAAAGATCTTATCTGCTTCCGCAGCATCGTCTACTGATACTCGTGCCATCAAGCGGTGTTCTGGATTCATGGTTGTTTCCCATAATTGGTGATCATCCATTTCTCCAAGACCTTTATAGCGTTGGATGGTTGGTTTTGAGCGACCTTCTGAATAACGTTCCAAAGCTGCAGCTAATTCGGCTTCTTGGTTGGCACCAGGTTGGATATATTCTTTGATTTCACTACCGACTTTGACCCCATAGATTGGTGGTTGCGCAATGTAAACATATCCCGCTTCCAAGACTGGTTTCATATAGCGATAGATCAAAGTCAATAGAAGGGTTCGGATATGAGCGCCATCGACATCGGCATCGGTCATGATGACTAATTTTTGATAACGCGCTTTTGTAACATCAAATTCGGCACCAAATCCAGTTCCCATAGCAGTAAATAAACTACGGATCTCTTCATTGGCTAGAATTTTGTCCATACTTGCTTTTTCAACGTTCAAGATCTTACCACGGATTGGTAAAATCGCTTGGAATTCCCGATTTCGACCAGATTTTGCAGATCCTCCGGCTGAATCCCCTTCGACGATAAAGAGTTCTGTTTCTTGTGGATTATTTGAAGAACAATCTGCCAATTTACCAGGTAGGTTGGAAATCTCAAGCCCTGATTTCTTACGGGTCACCTCACGCGCTCGCTTAGCAGCTACGCGAGCTTTCGCTGCTAAAATCCCTTTTTCGACGATTTTCTTAGCAATTTGCGGATTTTCCAAAAGGAAATCAGAAAAGGCATCACTAAAGAGTCGATTGGTAATCTTAACAACTTCTGAATTTCCAAGTTTGGTCTTGGTTTGTCCTTCAAACTGTGGATTTGGATGTTTAACCGAGATCACTGCTGTTAAGCCTTCTCGAACATCTTCCCCAGTTAGATTGTCTTCGTTTTCTTTTAAGAGTTTATTCTTCTTAGCGTAATCATTGATCACACGAGTGAGAGCTGTACGGAAGCCCTGTTCATGCGTTCCACCTTCATGGGTATGAATGTTATTCGCAAAACTCATGACCGTCTCATGGTAGCCTGTGGTATATTGCATAGCTACTTCAACTGTAATATCATCCATTTCACCATCTGTGTAGATTGGTTTTTCAAAGATGACATCTTTGTTTTCATTGATGTATTCGACGTAACTTGAGATCCCACCTTCGTAGTGGTAATGCTTTTCTTGCTCTAGGCCTTCTCGCTTATCCGTCAAAGAAATACGCAAGCCACGATTCAAAAAGGCTAGTTCTTGAATTCGTTTATTTAATTTTTCAAAATCATACTCGGTGGTTTCCGTGAAGATTTCTGGGTCTGGAATAAAGTGGACGGTTGTTCCTGTGCGGTCTGTTTCTCCAATGATCTTTAAATCATCTACAACATGTCCGCGTCGATATTCTTGGTAATGGATACTGCCATTTTTATAGACACGAACATCGAGGGATGTGGAGAGGGCATTTACTACGGAAGATCCTACCCCGTGAAGACCACCAGAAACCTTGTAGCCACCTCCGCCGAATTTTCCTCCGGCGTGAAGCACGGTAAAGACAGTTTCAACGGCAGGTCGACCTGTCTTTTCTTGGATATCCACTGGGATCCCACGACCATCATCGACAACCGTGATAGAATTATCTGCTTCAATGAAAACTTCAATATGGCTAGCAAAACCAGCTAAGGCTTCGTCAATCGAGTTATCTACGATTTCCCAGACCAGGTGATGAAGACCTTCTTTTGAGGTAGAACCAATATACATTCCCGGACGCATCCGAACGGCTTCTAGTCCTTCCAAGACCTGAATCTGACTGGCATCATATTCTTGTGCTTGATTTTCTTGCTGTTTATCCTCTGTCATAATTTCCCTTTTCTATTCAAATATAAACTGGTGTAAGCGTGGCATGGAATCAAATAAATAGGTCGAAAGCCCTGCAGCCTTCCCAGCTTCTATATCGATCGGACGATCTCCGATGACCAGACCGTCTTGAATGCCATATTTTTCTTTCAAATAAAGCATAGAGGCTGGGTCTGGTTTTCGAGGAAAGCCCTCGTCTGCTGTTACAATCTCCGTAAAGTAGGGTGCAATACCTGTCTGTTCAATAAGGGTCAAAACTTGGCGATCCCGATGAGATACCAAAAAATGGCGTCCTCCATGTGCTTGGATCTCTTCTAGTAACTTTTTTGCTCCCTCAAATAAGACCGGCTCTTGCAAGCCCAAGGCTTCTTTTTTCTTGTATTCCGTACGAAAATTGGAAATATGAGGGGCAAAGGTTTGAATTGCATCCTGTGTTGAGATTTTTAATGCTGCATAAACAGAATCATGATCAGCTTGGATGTGAAAGTCCTTCAATGTCGCTACAAAGGCATTTGTGGACGTTTCGTAATTATCCAATAGCGTCCCACCAAGATCCCATATAAAATCATGATAATTCATAGTCAATATTATACCACAAATGGACAAAAAAATAAGCTAAAAACCCTCATTTAGGGGGGATTTTAGCCATTTTTTACGGTCATTTCATTTTAAATCAAAGAGAAGTCATTTTCCGACATAGAATGTGATCTTTCACCAGAAAATATGGTGTCCAAAAGAGCTTTGTTAAGCATCTCCAAAGACATCTTGATAGAGCATTCCTTGACGAAGGCTTTGGGCATCTCCTCCAAATTGCTCTACCAAGGCGTAGGCTAAGGCAAGTGCCGTTGAAGGACCACGACTGGTCAAGAGATTCCCGTCTTTCACTACTGTTTCTTTCTGATAGTGTCCATCTTGAATCTCTTCTTCAAAACCATCGTAACACGTATAGTGTTTATCTTTTAAGAGGCCGGCACGCGCCAAGACAATTGGTGCTGCACAAATCGCAGAAATGATTTTTCCCTTCCTACTTTCTTCTTGAAGAGCTGCAATCAATTCCGGATTATCACGCAAATTTGCAGCTCCTGGCATCCCACCTGGTAAAAAGATTCCATCATAATCTGACAGGTCCCCATTCCAGAGGCGATCGACTTCCACTGTGATCTGGTGAGAACCTGTGACCGTTTCTTCCATGCCAATAAGGTCACAGTCGATCCCAGCGCGTCTCAAAACATCGACAATGGTCAAGGCTTCAATTTCTTCAAAACCGTTTGCTAAAATCGTTGCTACTTTTTTCATTTTCATTCCTTCTTTCTATCTATTGCGCCTTTTTAAGGACTACTTTTTTACGGATTGGAGGCCCTTCTTCTGGCTCTTTCTTTTTGCTACTATGATTATATATTGAGAGGACCAGACCAATACCAATCAGATTACTAATAATAGACGATCCACCTTGTGAGATAAAGGGGAGGGGAATCCCCGTCAAAGGGAGAAGACCCGTTACTGCTCCGACATTTTCAAAAATATGAAAGACCAGCATCATGATAAATCCGATGGAAATATAGGTATAAAATTGGTTATTGGACTGGAGGGTAATTTTTAAAATGCGGTAAATCAGGGTCACATATAAAATCAACAGCACCAGAGCTCCAACAAAGCCAAAGTCTTCTGCGACGACCGTAAAAATCATATCGCTTTCCCGTACGGGAACCAATAAATTGGAGACATTAAAGCCTTGCCCAAAGAGACCACCACTAGCAATAGCTAGCTGTCCTTGCGCCTGCTGGTAGGTGGTGGTTTGTGCATAGTCAAAAGGATTTAACCAGGCTAAAATACGGTTCATCTGATAGGTTGGCATCCCTACTTGCTGGTGCAGAAAAGCTCGCCCCCCTTCTGAAAGAAAGAGGAAGAGAAAGCCTGCTAACCCACCTGCCAGAAGCAAGATGACCGGCAAGATAATTTTCCAGGAAACTCCTGAAACGAGCACTAAGCCCGCAAAAATGGCCAAGAATACTAAGGCCGTTCCCAAGTCCTGTTGGAGAGCCAATAAGGCAAAGACCGGAATCGTATAGATGGTCAACTCTAGAATCAAAAACCAATCTTGTCGTAATAATCGCTCACGCCCCTTATTTCTTTGCAAAAATCGGACAATAGAGCGTGACAGCATCAGGATGAAGGGGATCTTCATAAATTCTGAGGGCTGAAATAAGGTGATGTTCCCATAAGCCACCCAGTTTTTAGCTCCTGTTGAAGCTACCAAGTTGGGATTATAAAACACAAGGGGAAGAACCATCAAGGCTAGGCCAAGCAGGTAAAGAAAGGGAGTGATTTTCCAAAGAAATTTCGTGCTAAAAATCGTCACAATCAGGCAAATGACGCATCCCACACCAATCCAGGCCAATTGCTGCCCTAAAAAAGACCACACCATTTGGGGATAGTCGTGAGAAACTGCTACATAAACAGATAAGATCCCAATCATAAGAAGGGTGAAGACAATCCCAATGATGGAATAATCCAGGTGAATCGTCCAAAAATGATGTTTCTTCATTCACGTTCCTTTCTGTGAGAATCATCAAATCAATTAATAGAACAACATTTGTAGAACCAAGCTAGATCCTGCTACACAAAACCAAGCAATCAACCCTACTAAAAGAGGGGCTGCTCCTGCTGCACGGAACTGTTTCCAAGAAACCTTGCTTCCGATTCCAACCAAGGCCATGGCCATAAAGAGGTGAGAAAGGTCATTTAGGTAAGGTAGGACCACTTTAGGTACCAGGCCAATAGAAGAAAGAATGGAAGCCACAATAAACCAGATAATAAACCAAGGAATAATTTTCTTTAACATTCCTTTGTTTCTTCCTTGTTGTTTACTCCGATACCATTTTAAACCGATCAAGCCCAAACAAACTGGTACAATCATCAGGGCGCGTGTTAACTTAACAATTGTAGCCATTTGCCCCGCTGCTTTACTGTAAGAAAATGCTGCTGCTACAACAGATGACGTATCGTTAATGGCTGTTCCTGACCAGAGGCCAAATTGGAAATTAGACATATGCCATAAATGCCCTAATACTGGAAAGATAAAGACAGCCAAAATGTTGAAGAAGAAAATAGTTGACATAGATAGGGCAATTTCCTCTTCGTCTGCTTCAATGATCGGCGCTGCTGCTGCAATAGCAGATCCACCACAAATAGCTGTACCAAACCCAATTAAGGTCCGTAGATGAGATTTCAGGTGGAAGACTCTCCCAAAAATAATAGCTGCAAGAAAGGCAACGGTTATCGTTGGCAGACTAATCTTTAAAGAAGACAAACCTGTAGAGGCAACTGTCGCAATGGGCAAGCTAAATCCCATGAAGATAATCGAATACTGCAACAATTTCTTACCGGACCAGTTCAAGCCTGGTCGTGAATTCTCCGGCAAATCCACAAATTCATTAAGGACAATTCCTAAAATTAAGGCAAAAACACTGGAGCCAATAATGGGAAAGAAAGTTCCCAACAACATAGCACAAAGTGCCAGTACAAATGCAATTGCAAGTCCAAATCCTTTATTTTTCATTTTCTCAATTCCTTTCAAAAAAGTCAGCTGCTTGCTCAACAAGCCGCTCTCTCACTGTCGTGTGAAGGGGCAACACTTGTTGCAAACCATCCAAAATTTGTTTTCCATATCGCTTGGTTACCACCCGCTGATCTAATAAAAGCACCAAAGATTCCTGATCTTGAAAACGGCTGGTTCTCCCAATAGCCTGTTTGAGCCTTAAAATCGCGACTGGAAGACTATAGTCGTAAAAGGGATTTTTCCCCTGTTCTCTGAGTTTTGTATTCAGCTTTTGAACCATATAATCTTTAGGATTGTCAAAAGGAAGGCGCGTGATGATTTGAATCACTTCTTTTTGTTGGGAGAAATCGACTCCCTCCCAGAAGCTTCCTGTTCCCAATAAAATGGAGCTTTCTCCTCGGTCAAATCGTCGCTTAATATTGGCTGCATCCCCATTTCGATACTGGGCCAAGTGAGGAAACTTCAATGCGTTTGACGTCTCCAGTAACAATTCTTTTGAAGTAAACAAAAGAAAAATTGGCTTTCGTAAAGGAAGGAGTTCACCGACGAGCTGACAAATCTCCCCTGCGTATTCCACTGAAGATAAAGAAACAACATCTGGAAAATCAATCGGCACCAGCAATTCCTGGTGTTGTTTGACTGTTATCGGTACCCGATAGATTTGCTGCTTTTGATATCCTAAAAGAGCAGGTAAATGCACTTTTTTACTGATAGCAATCGTCGCTGATACAAAGAGCACGGTCACTTCTTCAGGTACAAATTCCTTAAAGGATAGTAAGTCCTCCACTCCTCCATGGAGACGAAGAATCTGGTGGCTTTCAACCACTTCTTTGTCTATCCAAAAGGTTTGGTAGCGCTCATCAAACAATTCCTTTAGATTCTCTAGAGATTCGGTTTTCAATTCCGATACATCCTGCCGAATTTTTGCCACCGTTTGATCTGATAAGACTGCCGTTTTTCCTTGCACGACTTCTTTGGAGCAGGCATTTAACTCAAATTGAATACTCTCCAGCAAACGTCGTTGTAGAAGATCTTTTTCCTCTTCAATAGCGTGTTGCAAGTTTAAAAGAAGAGATTGCAAGGTTTCTTCTCTCTGTGAAAATTGCTCTAAAGCAAAGAAGAGTTTTTGCGCTTCATCCACGACCAGAACAGACTCTTGAAGTAGACTCTTATCATCTTCTAGACGGGTTAGCAGATAAGCATGATTGGTCAAAATCACACGGCTAGTTTTCACTTTTTCCTGACCAAGACGCCAAAAATCTTCCTGATAAAACAGTGAACGTTTCGACAATTGACCATCGTGGCAAATGTCAGCTACAAAATGAAGATGACGATAGAGTTGGCCAATTTCACTGAACTCTCCTGATTCAGTCATGGTCAGCCAAACCAACAGTTGCATTTTAAAGCGTCGAATCATCCCATTATCTGACTCAATCTGTAAGGTCTCATAAAATTTATCGAGTTGGATATAATCCTTGGGACTTTTAAGGCTATGAAAGGGAATTTGGAAAAGATCCTGGATGGTCTTTCCTTCTTTCTTCATAATTTGATCCTGAAGAATTTTAGTTGGAACACTCACAAGAATGCGCTTGGAGGTTTTCGCCAAAAGCGTTAACAGATAAGCGTAGGTCTTCCCAATTCCCGTTGGCGCCTCGATAAAACTTGGAAGCGGCTGGTGCAAACTGTCCTCGATATAGGCAACAAATTCTCTCTGCTCCGGATAAGCTTCCATTCCCAACAACTGCATATTGAGTTCAAACTGTTCAGACAAATAGTGACTTTCTAAGAACTGCTGTGGCTTGCGCAGATAGAGACCATGAACTTCTACTAAATGAGCTGGTAAAAAAAGGCTACTGTCTTTAAGCGCATCTTCTATTAAGAGTCGCGATTCATAAATCAAACAATCTGCCATCGAAAGAAGTTTTTCGATCAATCCTCTTGGTAAGCTCGCAATTTTCTCTCTCAATTTCAACAGCAGCTGGGCTGTTGCCATAGCATCCGCTAAAGCGGAGTGAGCATGGTGCAACTCAATTTCCAGTTCAGCTGCAAGCGCTCCTAAATTGTAGCGTTCTAAAGTCGGATAGAAAATTTGAGACAATTCAACCGTATCAATCCGAGGAGTCGTTAGCTCAAATCCTTCCCAAAAGAGGGCTTCTGCTAATAAATTCGCATCAAATTTGACATTATGGGCCACAAAGACGGCATCTTCTATTAATTCAAAAATTTCTTTTGCCACTTGTGCAAACTCTGGTGCTTTTTTCAAGCGAGCATCTGTCAGGCCAGTCAATTGTTTGATATGCTCATCCAATCGTTCATGGGGATTCACATCCGTCTCATAGGATTGCATAATCCTCCCATCTTCGATGATGACAATCCCAACCTGAATGATCTTAGCATTGCTTCCAGCACTGGTCGCTTCCAGATCCACAATGGCATATTTCCGTTTCTGTCTTGTCATAATACTTAAAATTATATCACGTTTGAGCAAGCTCTGCAGATTTTTTTCTCCTTTCAGGCTGACTTCAATCCTGTTATTTTCCTTACAATTTGATACACTATTCTAGAAAGGAGTCCTTATGAAAATCTATCGTACTGTTAATCCTATAGCTTATGAAAACACCTACTACCTTGAAAATGATCACTCCCTCATTCTTGTCGATCCAGGGAGCGACTGGGCGACTATTCAAAAACAAATAGATCGCATCGGAAAACCAATCGTAGCAATTCTTTTAACCCATACGCATTATGATCACATTATGAGTCTTGAAAAGGTTCGTCAGACCTATCATTTCCCACCTGTTTATGTCCATCCAGCAGAAGCCAGTTGGTTGTCTTCTCCTGTCGATAATTTATCTGGTTTGGATCGTCATGCGGATTTAGAAGATGTTGTATGCAAGGAGGCCGACTTCCTTTATGACATTCGCTCTGATTACCAAATAGCTGATTTCCACTTTTATGTTCTGGAGACACCAGGCCACTCTGCAGGAGGAGTCTCTATCGTCTTTCCTGAGGATCACCTGGTTCTATCCGGTGATGCCCTTTTTCGCGAAACTATCGGACGGACCGATCTTCCGACAGGGAACGCGACACAGTTACTTAGCAGTATCAGAGAAGAGCTCTTTACCCTTCCATCTTCCTACACTGTCTATCCCGGTCATGGCCCTGAAACTTCTATTGGTCACGAGAAGATGTTCAATCCCTTCTTTAGATAATCCTAAAGAGTCCTTATCATCCTTCCTGTCCTCATCAAAGTAAACAAAAAAAGCAAGTGCGAACTTGCTTTTTTATTATATCTTAAGAAAACGTCTCATGGAGATTGAAGAACCAATCGCTCCAATCAAAATTCCTAATCCAAAGAGGCCACCGACCATGATCGGTACCAAGAGATGAGGACTATAGAGATACAAGTTTTGATCTGCCAAATTATTGTTCATAGATGTATAGACAACATTATAAACGTAGAAGACTAAAGCTGAAGGAACCAAGGCTCCCAAAAGACCGATCCAAGCACCTTCTAAAAGGAATGGTGCACGAATATAGCCATTTTTTGCTCCTACCAGTCGCATAATCTTAATCTCACGACTACGTGAAATGATGGTAATCCGAATGGTATTTGAAATCAAGAAGACTGCGATGAAGATCAATAAAGCTACACCAATCAAGCCCCAGTTTCGGATGAAGGTTCCAAGAGCGAACAAGCGTTGGGTATCGACCCCACCATCTTTAACTTCAGAGACCCCTTCAATTTTTTTGGCATCAGCCGAAACTTGCTTTACATATTTAGGAGCTGTTGTCTCTACATAATAAGCATCATAGAGAGGATTGGCATCTCCATCAAAAATCTTCCAGTTGTTCCCAGCCGTTTTGATCAGTTTATCATACTGCTCTTCCTTGCTAGAAAAATCAACCTTGTCAACATGCTTCATGGCTGTCAGAGCATCGTAGACCTTATGGTAGTTTTCATTGGTCACGGTTTGACCGTCTTTTTCAATCTGCTCGCTCTGATCTTGAATATCCTTGCGCATGTATACTACAACCCGCACACTGTTTTGAATATCATCTGAAAGCTTGATGGTATTGGCAATAACTGAGGCGAAAATAGCAACCAAGCTAAGGGTAATCATAACCGAGCTGACCGCTGCAATCGTCATCCAACCATTTCGTTTCAAGCTTTTAAGCGATTCGATTAAGTGTCGGAAAAATCTTCTAATCATCGTATCCGTACTCTCCTTCCGCTTCATCACGCACTACACGACCATTTTCAATCGCGATGACACGGTGACGTAAAGTATTTACAATCTGGCTATTGTGGGTCGCCATCAATACTGTGGTCCCTTGCAGATTAATCCGCTCCAAAAGATTCATGATTTCCCATGAATTATCTGGGTCCAAGTTCCCCGTTGGCTCATCCGCAATCAAGACTTTCGGATTGTTGACGATCGCACGAGCAATCGCAATCCGTTGTTGCTCCCCACCGGACAATTCATTCGGGAATGAGCGGACCTTGTGTTTCAATCCGACAAGATCCAAAACTTCCATAACACGCTTTTTAATATTGCGACGGCGCTCACCGATAACTTGCATTGCGTAGGCAATATTTTCATAAACGGTTTTCTTTGGAAGCAATTTATAATCTTGGAAGACCACTCCCACATTGCGTCGCAACATAGGAATATCGCGTTTTTTGATTTTATCCAAATCAAAATCAGCTACTTTCAAACTTCCTTTATCGTGTTTGACTTCACGGTATAAAAGTCGAATAAAGGTCGACTTCCCTGCACCAGAAGGTCCTACGATGTAGGCAAATTCTCCTGGTTCAATTTGGACAGAGACCCCGCGAAGGGCCGTCGTCCCGTTGTCATACTTTTTGACAACATCTTTCATTTCAATCATTGACATGTAATGAAATTCCTCTCATTCTTTTCTGGTTGATTCCCTCGAGGTTATTGGAGACGCCATTTAAGGTAGGCATCGATAAAGCCATCGATATCTCCATCCATCACCTTGTCCACCTGCGCTACTTCGTAGTTGGTCCGGTGGTCCTTAACCATGGTATAAGGGGTAAAAACATAGGAGCGGATTTGACTTCCCCAGGTGATTTCTTTTTTATCCCCTTTTAGAGAATCCACTTCTGCTGCTTTTTTCTCTTGCTCTAATTGGTAGAGTTTAGCTTGCAACATCTTCATCGCACGATCACGGTTCCCGTATTGGGTCCGATCCACGGTGGACGCCACTACAATCCCTGTCGGAATGTGGGTCAAGCGCACCCCTGTAGAGACCTTGTTGACGTTTTGTCCACCAGCTCCACCAGAGCGGAAGGTGTCCATCTTGATATCATCATCACGAACTTCGACTTCGATGGTATCGTCTAATTCGGGCATGACCTCAACAGATGTAAAGGAGGTATGACGACGTTTAGCGGAGTCAAATGGAGAGATCCGAACCAAACGGTGAACGCCCATTTCAGATTTCAGAAGACCGTATGCATGTGGCCCTTCAAAGGATAGGGTCACAGACTTGATTCCAGCCTCATCTCCAGCCTGATAGTCCAAGACTTCAACTTTAAAGCCGTGGGCATTTCCAAAACGAGTATACATCCGAAGAAGCATGTCGCCCCAGTCCTGAGCTTCTGTTCCTCCTGAACCTGGGTGGATTTCTAGGATGGCATTATTATTGTCATAGGGTTCAGACAATAGCAAGGTCATCTCATAGCTGGTCATACGTTTATCCAGCTCCTCCAACTTCTCGATCAATTCTTCCTTGACCGAATCGTCTTCTGCCAAAAAGTCCAGTAAGATTTCTGACTCATCAAAGAGATCCACCATTTGATGGAAATTTTCATAGGTCTGCTTGAGTTCATTTAATTCTTGAGATGTCTTTTGCGCAGCAATATTATCATCCCAAAAATCAGGTTCTGTCATTTTATTTTCTAAAATGGCAATTTCTTCTTCCAATGCCTCTAAGTCAAAGAGACCCCCTGAAAGAAGCTAATTTTTCACGATTTGCGTCAATTTTTTGACGAATTTCTGAAATGTCCATAAGTACCTCTTTCTATGTATCTAGTCTATTATATCATAACCTTCACTATTTGCCCACCTTCCAATATTGGATCTGCTGGTTGACTACTGCCAAGCCAGCTAATTTTCAACATTTTTCCATTCATTTGTAACCTAATTGTTAGAAAAAAAGATCCTCTTATGCTAGACTGGTAGCATGACAATAGTAGCTTTTATGTCCGATTTACATATTGATTCGAACAACTTCGGTAAAGAAGAATTAGAGACCCTGATCACTCTTTTCAAGGACAAAAAAATTCAACATCTCCATATTGCAGGAGATATTGCCAACGGCTTTGAAAAGACCTCACAGAAATTTTTAGACCAACTTCATTGTCATCTTCCAGTGACCTTTAGCTTGGGAAATCATGATATGCTGGGCCTATCAGAAGAAGCCATGAGACCTTTTGAATTTCAAAAGATTCCTTTTTCAAAGCATACACTCCTTGCCTTTTCGGGCTGGTATGACTACAGCTTTGTTCCTACTATCTCTCCCCAAAAACATCTCCAAACCAAGAATCTGTTTTGGTTTGACAGACGTCTCCAACGAAGGGGATCTGATCCAGCCATTACCCAACGTCTGTTGCAAGAGCTCGAAACAGAACTCATGCAAGTGGATCAACCCTTGATCATCGCTATGCACTTTGTTCCTCATAGTCAGTTTCTCCTGCGCCACCCTTATTTTGAACGCTTTAATGCTTTTCTAGGGAGCCAAGCCTTTCATGAACTGTTTAGACAATATCCTGTCAGAGAAGTGATTTTTGGTCATAGCCATCACCGAATGCCAGCAACAACGATTGACACCATCACCTATCATGCCAGACCTTTAGGCTATGTCCGAGAATGGGAGCTCTGCAAGCAATTTTTCGAAGCTTTTCCTGAATATGATTTTCCAAAACGATACGATCCCTACAAACGCTATCGCAGAATCAAAGACCTCCCCGAATTTAAAGCATACAAGAAAAAACAGCTCGCTCATGAATTTTCTCAAGCCATGACGATCCTTAAACTATAAAAAAATTGGTTCCTTCGGAACCAATTTTTTACTCTTCTGTATCCAAGAGATTTTTTGCAACGATTGCAGCCAGAACACCACCGACAATTGGAGCCAAGATAAAGATCCAAATTTGTTGAAGAGCCGCACCACCAACAAAGAGGGCAGGCGCCAAGCTACGAGCTGGGTTAACAGAAAGTCCTGTAATGTTCAAACCAACAAGAATAATCAAAGTCAAGCTCAAACCGATCACAAGACCAGCGATCTTCCCATTACCTTTGCTAGCTGATGTCACTGTCATGATGACTAAGATAAAGATAAAGGACGCAATCACTTCAAACAAGAAACCGCCAAATGGAGTCACTCCTTTAGCCAAGGCATTTTCACCAAGACTAGCTGTTGACATACCTGAATTTGACAAGAGGAAGAGAACTGTTGCAGACGCGAGAACCGCACCCACTACTTGCGCTGCAATATAATTAACCAAGTCCTTTGAAGACAAGCGTTTGTTCACAAACATGGCAATCGAAACAGCCGGGTTCAAGTGGGCACCAGAAACAGTCCCAATTGAGTAAGCTGCTGCAACAATGGATAAACCGAATGCCAAGGCAATTCCTAAATGTCCCAGACCTTCTGTCCCATTTCCAAAAACAACTGCGCCAGTCCCGATAAAGACAAGCATAAATGTGCCGATTACTTCAGCAAAAAACTTTTTCATAACTAAGTTTCCTTTCTTCAAACTGTTGACTAGTTTATCAAAAATCCACACGTACCTCAAGAAATATGCCCAGTCTATTTTGCCCGCAAAAAAAGCCATCCAAAGATGACTTTTTTTATGTTTAAATGGCGTTTTTATCTTTTCCAAGTGCACGTTGAACGGCTTTAACAATCTCAACGAGAACAACAATCAAGAGCGAACCAATCATAACTGCTAACCATTGTGTCAAACTCAAATGAGAGACATGGAAGAGTTTGTTAAATCCAGGGACAATGATGGTCGCCATCAAGAGAACAAAGGCAACTGGAATCGACCAGTTAAAGCTCTTGTTCTTGAAGAGTCCCACTTTAAAGATCGATTGGTAAACCGATTTAACGTTAAAGGCATGGAGCAATTGGATCAAACCAAGAGTTGCAAATGCCATGGTCAAAGCGTCTGCATGGATTTCGGCACGAGTCGCATGTTCTGGAGAGAGCAAAGCCCAGCCATAAACACCAAGAACCAGCATGGTTTGGAAGATACCTTGATAAAGAATAGCTCCGAAGACCCCACCGTCAAAGAAGTTAGATTTACGTCCACGAGGTTTGTGGCTCATGACACCTGGCTCAGCTGGTTCCACACCAAGAGCGATGGCTGGAAGCGTATCGGTTACCAAGTTGATCCAGAGAAGATGCACTGGTTGCAATACATCCCAACCAAAGAGGGTTGCAAAGAAGATGGTGAAGACCTCAGCCATATTGGCAGACAAGAGGTATTGGATAGATTTTTGGATATTTGAGAAGACCTTCCGTCCTTCTTCTACCGCTACGATAATGGTTGCAAAGTTATCATCTGCAAGGACCATGTCTGAAGCTCCCTTAGAAACTTCTGTACCTGTAATCCCCATACCGATACCGATATCAGCTGTCTTAAGTGATGGTGCATCGTTGACCCCATCCCCTGTCATGGCAACAACTTTGCCTTCATTTTGCCAAGCTTTCACGATCCGAACCTTGTGTTCAGGTGATACACGCGCATAGACAGAATATTGCTTGAAGACTTTTTGGAATTCTTCGTCAGAGAGTTCATTCAACTCAGCCCCTGTGAAGACATGGTCTTCGGTATCATTTGGATCGATGATTCCCAGACGTTTGGCAATAGCTTCTGCTGTATCTTGGTGGTCACCAGTGATCATGATCGGACGGATACCCGCTTCCTTAGCGACACGGACAGCTTCTGCAGCTTCTGGACGCTCAGGGTCAATCATACCGACCAAACCAGAGAAGATCAGGTCAGACTCAACAATTTCAGACTCCAAAGTTGGAATTTCCTTGCTTGTCTTATAAGCCATCATCAAGACACGAAGGGCTTGTTTAGCCAAGTCTTTGTTGGTAGCAAGGATAGCTTTCTTATCTTCATCCGTGATAGGACGAACTTCCCCATTGACTTCAATACGCGTCACACGTTTGAGCAATTGGTCAGGCGCACCCTTCACAGCGATAAAGTAAGAACCGTTTTCTTCTTTATGGATGGTAGACATAAGCTTACGGTCTGAGTCAAATGGCAATTCAGCTACACGTGGCTCATCCTTCAAGACTTCACGAACATCAAAGTTGTGATCTAAGCCAAACTGCACCAAGGCAGTTTCTGTTGGGTCCCCAATCAACTTGCCAGATGGGTCCACTTTGGTATCATTGGCAAAGTTCATGATACGAAGGGTATTGTTGCTAGCAGCTATCTCAGTTGCTGCACTTTGTAATTGACCGTTGGTATAGACTTTTTCAACCGTCATTTGGTTCATGGTCAAAGTACCTGTTTTATCAGATGCGATGATTTCTGTTGAACCAAGTGTTTCAACGGCTGGCAATTTACGAACAATCGAATTGCGTTTGGCAAGGGTTGTTGTTCCCAAAGAAAGAACGATGGTTACAATGGCAGGAAGTCCTTCTGGAATCGCCGCAACCGCAAGGGCAACAGCTACCATCAAGCCTTCCAATGGATGTTCCCCACGAACGAAGACACCAACTAAGAAAGTAATGACCGCAATCACAACAATTAAGTAAGTCAAGGCTTTAGATAATTGTTCCAAGCTTTGCTTCAATGGTGTTTCAGTCTCATCGGCATTAGCCAACATATCTGCAATCTTACCAACTTCTGTATACATACCAGTGTTTGTTACGACACCAATACCACGACCATAAGTTACATTTGAGTTTTGGTAACCCATATTAACGCGGTCCCCAATACCAGCATCTGCTTCAACAAGTCCTGTCACATCTTTTTCAACTGGCACAGACTCCCCTGTAAGAGCTGCTTCTTCAATTTTAAGAGAAGCTGCTTCAAACAAACGCATATCTGCAGGCACGACATCTCCCGCTTCAAGCAAGACGATATCTCCGGGTACCAATTCTTTTGAGTCAATCTCAATAACATGGCCATCACGACGAACACGAGCCATGGGGCTAGACATATTTTTCAGAGCTTCAATGGCTGCTTCTGCTTGCCCTTCTTGGTAAACCCCAAAGGCAGCATTCAAGACAACAACGGCCAAGATGATCATGGCATCCGTTAGACCGTCCATTCCTTCTGTAATCACAGAAAGTGCCGCTGCCACAAGCAAGATGATAATCATCAAATCCTTAAATTGATCAAGGAATTTAGCTAGTAGGCTACGTTTTTCACCCTCTTCCAACTCATTACGACCATAATTCGCTAAGCGTTCTTGAGCCTGGGCGGTTGACAAACCTTCGACAGATGAGTCCAAGTTCTTTAGGACTTCCTCAGAAGATTGCGTGTAAAACAAATCTTTATTTTGTTCTTTTGACAAAACAGTCTCCTCCTTTTTGGCCTCTTTTTACAAAAAAAGAGACCTGTTTTTTAAAAAAACAAGTCTCGCTGTTTAATATAGTGCCGGAAATAATTCGTAATGACGACACTATCGCGGAAAACCGCCAGCTACTCCCTTGAGTGGTTTTATTATACCATTTTTATAGAATAAAGCAAGCGGGATCTCTAATAATTTAATGAGGTCTATTCTTCCCATTCCACTAGTAATTGATAATTAGCAAATTCCTGTTCTCCATCGAGAGTTAACAAGCGATAAGAGACTTGCAAATGACCTGCTTCTAATTGAAAGAAATCTGTTGTAATCAAAAACTGCTGAATGCCCATCGGAGTTGGGATGATTGCCCCACCATCTTCATTTTTGTAGAAACGCATGATGGATTTAGGACTTGAGAAACGTGTCATGACCAATTCGTCATTGGAAAATTTCAAAGCAACCTTTTCATCTTCTTCATTGGTATACAAGAGATACTGAAAACCTGCTTTTTCCTTCCATTCACCTTGATAGTACTGATCAACGATTTCCATTTCTTCTCCAAATCGAATGGTATTTTGAATGCGAATCTGCATCTTTGTCTCCTTCTCTTCTTTTCTTGCCTTACTATTCTATCAAATTTTACGCATTTTGACTGCCCCTATTAGCCTCTATATCGCAAAATAGGCTTTTTTTTGCTATAATAGACCCATGAATGAAAAAGTCTTTCGCGATCCCGTGCATGATTACGTTCATGTGGATCATCCCATCATTTATCAATTAATTAATAGTAAAGAATTTCAACGACTACGCCGCATCAAACAACTGGGGACATCTGGTTTTACCTTCCACGGTGGGGAGCATAGTCGTTTTTCTCACTGTCTTGGCGCCTATGAAATTTCAAGACGCATTCTATCCATTTTTGAGGAGAAGTATGCAGAGCAATGGAATTCTGATGAAAACTTACTGACCATGACAGCCGCTCTTCTTCATGACATTGGACATGGTGCTTATTCTCATACCTTCGAAGGACTCTTTGGAACCGATCATGAAAAAATGACCCAGCTGATCATCACCAGCCCAGAGACGGAGGTCAATCAGATCCTCTTGCAAGTGGCTCCTGATTTCCCAAATCGTGTAGCCAGCGTCATTGATCATACCTATCCCAATAAACAAGTGGTGCAATTAATTTCTAGTCAGATTGATGTGGACCGAATGGATTATTTACTGCGGGATGCCTATTTTACGGGTGCTTCCTATGGAAAATTTGACTTGACCCGTATTTTGCGCGTCATTCGACCGATTGAAAATGGCATTGCCTTCCAACAAAATGGCATGCACGCTGTCGAGGATTACGTGGTCAGCCGTTACCAAATGTATATGCAGGTCTACTTCCACCCGGCTACTCGTGCCATGGAAGTCCTCCTTCAAAATCTTCTCAAACGAGCTAGAACCATTTATCCAGATCAGAAAGAGTATTTTCAACTGACTTCACCTCGCTTGATTCCATTTTTTGAAGAAGAGGTCACCATTCAAGACTACCTAAATCTAGATGACGGTGTGATGAATACCTATTTCCAAGTCTGGATGGATAGTCCGGATACCATCTTGTCTGATCTTGCTCAGCGATATATTAATCGGAAAGTCTTTAAATCGATTCTATTTACAGAAGATAAACGAAAAGACTTAGCAATCCTTGAAAAACTGATTAAAGAGGTTGGGTTTAATCCAACCTACTACACCGCTATTCATCAAAATTTCGATCTGCCCTACGATATTTATCGACCAGAGCTTGAAAAACCGCGGACCCAGATCGAGATGATCCGAAAAGATGGGAGTCTCGCTGAATTATCTCAGTTGTCTCCACTCGTCGCTGCTTTAGCAGGAACTCGCTATGGGGACAACCGCTTCTATTTTCCAAAAGAAATGCTGGAGGTTAATGGACTTTTCAGTAAGCAAGTAGAAGAATTCACTTCTTACATTACCAATGATTATTTTACAGGAGAGACGGATGTCCATTAAATTAGTTGCGATCGATATCGATGGTACACTCCTCAATTCAAAAAAAGAGATCACACCTTCCGTATTTGAAGCCATTCAAGATGCTAAAGCCGCAGGCGTTAAAATCGTGATCACAACCGGTCGTCCTATCGCAGGGGTCTCAAAACTTTTAAAAGAACTCCATTTGATGGATCCTGGAGACTATGTCATTACCTTTAATGGCGGTCTGGTGCAAGAAACTGCTACTGGAAAAGAACTCATCAAAGACCTTTTACATTATGAGGACTATCTCGATATCGAGTCTCTTGCTAACAAACTCCAAATCCACTCTCATGCTATTACTAAAGACGGCATCTATACCAGCAATCGCGATATCGGACGCTACACCATTCATGAATCTCAACTGGTCAATATGCCCCTTTATTACCGGACGCCTGAAGAAGTTCGTGAGAAAGAATTTGTCAAGGCCATGTATATCGATGAACCAGATATTCTAGATGCTGCGATTGCAAAAATCCCTAAAGAATTCAAGGATCGCTTCACTATGGTCAAATCAGCCCCTTTTTATTTAGAAATTCTAGGGAAAACAACCAATAAGGGATCAGCTGTTCTTCATCTAGCTGAACGACTTGGAATTCAGCAAGAAGAAACCATGGCCATCGGAGATGAGGAAAATGACCGTTCCATGCTAGAAGTCGTGGGACATGCCGTCGTTATGGAGAATGGCAATCCAGCTCTTAAAAAAATTGCTACAACTATTACCAAATCAAATGATGAATCTGGCGTTGCATACGCCATTAGAAAGTGGGTATTATAAGAAATGTACCATTACCAGCTAGGAATTTCTGCTAGTGAGCATGATGACTTTGTTATTCAGAGTGACCAAACTAATCTCTTACAAAGCAGCTCATGGGCAAAAATCAAAGATAATTGGGGAAATGAACGGGTTGGTTTTTATCAAGAAGACCAATTAGTCGCTGTTGCTAGCATCTTGATTCAACCCCTGCCACTTGGCTTTTCCATGCTCTACATTCCTCGAGGTCCAATCATGGATTACCAAAACAAAGAGCTGGTTTCATTTGTGATCCAGTCCCTTAAAAAGATAGCCAAACAATACAAGGCCTTGTTTGTGAAATTTGATCCAAGTCTTTTCTTGAGTAAACACTTGATTGGACAAGAAAAGACGGAAGCTCCTACTGTGCAAGCGATGATCGACACCTTAACTAAAGAAGGGGTTGAATGGACTGGCCGAACCAGTGATATGGCAGAAAATATCCAACCACGCTTTCAAGCAAATATCCACAAAGAGTTTTTCACCGAGCAAGATCTTTCAAAATCTACTCGACAAGCCATCCGAACTGCTCGAAACAAAGGAATCCAAGTCCAATTTGGCGGAACCGAATTGTTAGAGGACTTTGCTTCTCTCATGAAAAAGACTGAGGCTCGTAAAAGCATTCATTTACGTGGAAAAGACTACTACGAAAAACTGCTCACAACCTACCAAGGACAATCCTACATTACCTTGTCTACGCTAGATCTCGAGAAACGGAAAACCTCCCTTACAAAAGATCTTGAAAAAAACAAGGCAGAGGCTGAAAAATTCACAGAAAAAACAAAGCCTGGCAAGGTTGAGAATAACCAAAAAGAAAAAGAGCGGATAGAGGAAGAACTGCAATTTCTTGAACAGCATCTCCAAGCAGGTAGACAGATCGTTCCTTTATCTGGGACCTTAACCCTTGAATTCGGTGGGACGTCTGAAAATGTTTATGCAGGGATGGATGAAGAATTCCGCCGTTACCAACCTGCTATCCTCACCTGGTATGAAACTGCCCAACACGCTTTCGACCGTGGTGCTTCTTGGCAAAATATGGGGGGCATTGAAAATTCACTCGATGGTGGTCTCTATCATTTTAAATCTAAATTTAATCCTGTCATTGAAGAATTTGTTGGGGAATTCAACCTCCCAACCAGTCCACTCTATCCACTTGTAAACAAAGTCTACAAGATCCGGAAAAAATTAAGGAGTAAATAAAGTTACATGACTCTTACGACAATTTCAAAAGAAGAATTTACCTCATTTGCAAATACTGTCTCCCATCGCTCTTTTATCCAGTCTGCTGAAATGGCAGATCTGCTTAAAAAGCGAGGAAATACCGTCCAATTTATCGCTTGGAAGCAAGAAGATCAAGTCCAAGTGGCAGCAATCTTGTACAGTCTTCCTATGACAGGTGGTCTCCATATGGAAATCAATTCTGGCCCCCTTTACCAAGAGGAATCTATGCTAGAACCCTTCTATGCAGCCTTAAAAGACTATGCGAAAGAAAATGGGGCTATTGAACTCGTTATCAAGCCCTATGATACCTATCAAACCTTTGACAGTGACGGCAATCCAACCAGTGAAGAGCAAACCCATTTTATGGATACCCTAAAAAAATTGGGCTATCAGCATGATGGTTTAACAACAGGTTATCCAGGTGGAGAAGGTGATTGGCATTATGTGAAAGATATGGAGGGTATCACCGAAAAAAATCTTCTCAAGAGCTTCAGTAAAAAAGGAAAGCCACTTGTCAAGAAAGCCAAATCTTTCGGTATTGAACTGAAACGATTAAACCGAGATGAACTGCAACTCTTTAAGGATATTACTTCCTCTACCAGTGACCGTCGCGACTATCAGGATAAGACCTTGGATTATTACCAAACTTTCTATGACAGTTTTGGCGACAATGCAGATTTCATGATCACAACACTGAACTTCCACCATTACTACACGAATCTTGAAAAAGACCAAGGAAAACTAGCACAGAAGATTGAGAAATTACAGAAGGATCTTGAAGTCAACCCCAATTCAGAGAAAAAACAAAATCAACTTCGTGAATTCTCTAGCCAGTTTGATACCTTTGAGGTGAGAAAACAGGAAGCAAAAGAATATATTGAAAAATATGGAGATCAAGACGTCATTCTTGCAGGTAGCCTCTTCGTCTATATGCCACAAGAATCCACCTATTTATTCAGTGGCTCTTATACAGAATTTAATAAGTTCTATGCTCCTGCTGTTCTCCAGGAATATATGATGCTTGAAACCATCAAACGTGGCATCCCAAGATATAACTTCCTAGGTATTCAAGGAATCTTTGACGGGTCAGACGGTGTTCTTCGTTTCAAACAAAACTTCAATGGTTACATCGTCCGTAAGATGGGGACCTTCCGTTATTACCCAAGTCCTCTGAAATACAAACTGATTTCTCTCATTAAGAAACTATTAGGACGTTCCTAACTCAAAGGGAGTGGGAAAGAACTCCGACAAGTTAAAAAGAGTTCGTCTTCCCACCCCCGCACAGTTGATTAGGTCATCTTTGGAGCTTAAAAGGCGAACAAAGATGCCAATCAACCACTGCGTCTTACACTTACTCCTATCAAACATCAAAGGCTGGACAGTTTTTGCCCAGCCTTTTTCTACTATAAAAAAGGCGAGAAACCTCTCGCCTTTTAGATGTCATTATTTAACGAAGTCAAGCAATGCCAAGAAGCTTTCTGGATCAAGTGATGCACCACCCACAAGAGCTCCGTCAACGTCTGGACAAGCCATGTATTCAGCAACGTTTTCAGGTTTCACTGAACCACCGTATTGAACACGTACTTTGTCAGCCACTTCTTGACCAAAGTCAGCAGCTACAACGTCACGAACAACTTTACACATTTTTTGTGCGTCGTCTTGTGAAGCTGATTTACCAGTACCGATCGCCCAGATTGGTTCGTATGCGATAACTGTTGAAGCGACTTGTTCTGCATTCAATCCTGCAAGAGCAGCTGAAACTTGAGCTCCTACGAATTCTGCTGCTTTACCAGCTTCGTAAGTTTCAAGGCTTTCACCACAACAGATGATTGGAAGCATACCGTTCGCAAAGATTGCTTTTGCTTTTTTGTTGATATCTTCATCAGTTTCATGGAAGTAGTCACGACGTTCTGAGTGACCGATAACAACGTAGTCAGTACCGATTTCTTTCAAAACTTGTGGGCTAGTTTCACCAGTGAAGGCACCAGCATTTTCAAAGTAAGTGTTTTGGGCAGCAACTTTAAGGTTTGAACCTTTAGCAGCAGCAAGAACAGTTGTCAAGTCAACTGCAGGAGCTGCAATACCAGCTTCAACAAGGTCAGCTGAAGGAAGTTTTGATGCTACAGCTTCAACGAATGCTTTTGCTTCTTCTGGATTTTTGTTCATTTTCCAGTTACCAGCGATAAATGGTTTACGTGACATTTCACATACCTCTTTTTTCTAATTTTATACTATCTATTTTACCATAATTTTCGTCATAATGAAAGGTTGCACAAGCTCATTTTACTTTTTACCAAAATAAAAACCCCGTCTTCACGGGGTTTTCTGTCTGTCTATATAATTGTTAATCTGGGAACTAGATCGAATTAAGCTTCGATTTCAGTAACCATACCTGAACCAACAGTACGTCCACCTTCACGGATTGAGAATGTAGTACCTTGTTCAACGGCGATTGGGTGGATCAACTCAACGTCGATAGTCACGTTATCACCAGGCATTACCATTTCAGTTCCAGCTGGAAGTTCGATAGATCCAGTTACGTCAGTTGTACGGAAGTAGAACTGTGGACGGTAGTTGTTGAAGAATGGAGTATGACGTCCACCTTCTTCTTTAGTAAGGATGTAAACTTCACCTTTGAATTTAGTGTGTGGGTTGATTGAACCTGGTTTAGCGATAACTTGTCCACGTTCGATTTCATCACGTTGGATACCACGAAGAAGCACACCAACGTTATCCCCTGCAAGACCTTCGTCAAGTTGTTTACGGAACATTTCAACACCAGTAACAACTGCTTTTTGGATTTCGTCTTTGATACCAACGATTTCGATTTCGTCGTTGACACGAACAACACCACGGTCGATACGTCCTGAAGCAACTGTACCACGTCCAGTGATTGAGAATACGTCTTCGACTGGAAGAAGCAATGGTTTGTCAGTATCGCGTTCTGGTTCTGGGATGTACTCATCAACAGTATCCATCAATTCCATGATGATGTCTTCATATTTAGAGTCACCTTCAAGAGCTTTAAGAGCTGAACCTTGGATAACTGGAAGGTCATCACCTGGGAAATCGTATTCTGAAAGAAGGTCACGGATTTCCATTTCAACCAATTCAAGCAATTCTTCATCGTCAACCAAGTCAACTTTGTTCATGAAGACGATCAAGTGTTTAACACCAACCTGACGTGAAAGAAGGATGTGTTCACGTGTTTGTGGCATTGGCCCGTCAGTTGAAGCTACTACAAGGATAGCTCCGTCCATTTGAGCGGCACCAGTGATCATGTTTTTAACGTAGTCCGCGTGTCCTGGAGCGTCGATGTGAGCGTAGTGACGTTTAGCAGTTTCGTACTCAACGTGTGCAGTGTTGATGGTGATACCGCGTTCGCGTTCTTCTGGAGCAGCATCGATAGACGCATAGTCTTTAGGTTGGTTAACTGATGAAGGCAAGCGACGTGCCAAAACAGTTGTGATTGCTGCAGTTAGGGTAGTTTTACCGTGGTCAACGTGTCCGATTGTACCGATGTTAACGTGCGGTTTACTACGATCGTATTTTTCTTTTGCCATTTGAGTAAAAGCCTCCAATAAAATATATTTTATAGATAGACAGTAGGCAATACAGTCTAACTTTCCTTACTATTCTATCGAATTTTAGATAAAATTGCAAGCCTTTTACCTATATTTTCTTAATTATTCCTCTTCTTTTCTTTTATTTTATCAGCTTGCTGAAAGATCCTGATCTAGCTTTGAAAATTCTCATTTAAAATCTGCTATTTAAGCCTTTCTGTACCTTTTGCTCCTTTGGGTTCAGGGAATAAAAAAATCGGAACAGTCGTTCCGATTTTTTTAACCTGAATTACGTAATCCTGTAGCCACTCCATTGATCGTAATATGGATTAGCTTGTCTTGATCGGCTGGTAATTGGCCGGTCCGTTGACGTCGAATCAGTTCTAACTGAATATAGTTCAAGACGTTAAAGTACGGCATCCGATAGTCCAAACTTTCTTTCAGATAAGGGTTCTCCGCGAGCAACTCGTCTTGTTCCTCAATCATCAAGATGATGTCCTTGGTCAATTGCCATTCATGTAAGATAATCTGATAGATATTGCGAACTTCTTCTTCTTCACACAATTGAGCGTACTCAAAGGCAATATCCATGTTGGCTTTGGATAAGACCATGTCCACATTTGACAAGAGAGATTGGAAGAAAGGCCAGTTTTTATACATGTATCGAAGGGTTTCGATATTCTCAGGATCCTCATCGATAAATTCCTTAAAGCTAGAACCTACTCCGTACCAACCAGGGAACATCACCCGACTTTGTGACCATGAGAAGACCCATGGGATAGCACGCAAACCACCGATTTCTGTAATGGTCTTACGAGCAGCAGGACGTGAACCAATATTAAAGCTAGAAATAGCTTTGATCGGACTTGATTCAAAGAAGTAATCATAGAAGTGCTCATTTCCAAAGACCAAATCACGATAGATATCGTAACTGCGATTCACGACTTTATCCATGACTTCCCCGAAACGATCAAACATAGAAAATGGACTCTTTTGTTCTGAAATCATGCGGTTAATAGTTGCAGAAACAAGCATCTCAAGGTTGTAGTAGGCGGCATCTTTGTTCCCGTATTTATTGCCGATCACTTCCCCTTGCTCCGTTAAGCGGATACGGTCATTAATAGATTTCAACGGTTGAGACGTGATGGCTTCATAGGTTGGACCTCCACCACGTCCAACGGTACCACCACGTCCATGGAAGAAGGTAATCTTCACTCCAAACTCATCTCCGATAGCGGTCAATTGTTGTTGGGCTTTAAAGAGGGTCCAACAAGAAGACAAGTAGCCACCATCCTTGTTAGAATCCGAGTAACCTAACATAATTTCTTGATAGTTGTTCTTAGAAGCAATCCAACGTTTGGCAATTGGAAGAGACAAGTAGCTTCTCATAGTTTCTTCTGAATGATCCAAATCTTCGATTGTTTCAAACAAAGGTACGATTTGCACGCGAGCTTTTTCAGTATCAACTAAGCCCACTTCTTTCAACATCACAGCCAATTCCAACATATCTGACACACTTGTTGCATGAGAAATGATGTTTTGACGAATGACTTCTTCTCCTAAACGATCCTTCAATTCACGGGCCGTTTGGAAAATTGCTAGTTCTTTTTCAAGCAGTTCAGATTTTTCAGCATGGGTGGCTGATAAAATCCGTGGGTCTTCTAAGAGTTCTTTCAAGAGAACCTGACACTTTTCATCCTCTGATAAATCAGAATAATGGTCATTAATCCCTGCTGATTTCAATAATTCTGCTACACAGGCTTCATGCACACTAGAATCCTGGCGCATATCAATAGAGGCCAGATAGAATCCGAAAACATCGATGGCTTCTAGAAGTTCTGCTAACTCACCAGAAATTAAATACTCTGATTTGTTTTCTAACAAGGAATCTTTGATCTTTTCAAGGTCTTCTTTGAATTCTTGAGCAGAGGCATAAGCTGGAGCATCTTTCTCAGAAATTTTCTTTAAAGCTCCAGAGATACGATTGCCGATATAATCAGAAACTGGCCCTTGTTGATGAGCGTTTGCTCCTAATAACCTCTCGACAGCATAACGATCTTCTCTAGTTTCCCCAACCATCGTCCATTCTTTTAAGTTGACCAAGGTTTGGATCAATTTTGACTGGATATAGTGGAAAGCACGACGGTATGGTTCTTTTTCACGAAAGACAGATGTATCACTTGATAGGGCTGCCATTTCAGCTACTGCTTCACTTGTTTTAGAAAGACTCGTTGAAAGTGAGAAATGACGGTATAATTTAGAGATCTTTTCGATGTAATAGTTCAAAATGACTTCACTTTGAATGGTTGCTGAACGTTTCAAGGTCTCAGCAGTTACAAAAGGATTTCCGTCCCGGTCTCCCCCAATCCACATTCCCATTGTAATCGGACGTGGTTGTTCGAGTTCTAATCCATGCTCTTTTGCCAAGCGTTTGTATTCCAGCATAAGGTTTGGAACAGCTTGTAAAAAGGAGCTATTGTAATATTCCATGACATTGGTGATCTCATTTGTCACCTTCAATTTTTTGTCACGAATCATATCCGTTTGCATCATGATTTCAATATTACAACGAAGGTTATTATACCACTTGTTTTCATTAATCAATCCCGCTTTAACATCCCGGTGTTGACGAAGAAGAGCATGGATATGATTGGTCAGATCCAGCATAGTCTTTCTTTGCACTTGAGTTGGATGGGCTGTTAAAACCGGTACAATGTTGAGATTTTCAAGAATTTCTTGGGCATCTTCATTCTTCGCAACTTCTTTAATGGTTGAAGAAAGTTTTCCGAGGTAATCACCATCCACGTTATTCAAATGATTGATTTCATAGGCCAAATCGACATCTTCTGAGATGTTAATCAAGAGTGGTAAAATGGCAAAATAACGTGAAATCACTGTCATTTCTTCATTTGTCAATTGTTCCACTATTTGATTTAACTCACGATAGTTCTGTGTTTTTGATAGATCCTTCAACTGCCTAATTTTATCAAAGGTTTCCGGACGAACCAAATTTTTCGTAATATCATCTAATAAATTGGTTAAGATTTCGGCTTCTTCTTTGATAATATCTTTATTTGTGAAGTTCTCTAATTTTTGTAAGACCATTTTTTCTCCTTTTTGAATAGCCATTCAACAATTCCCTTTTAATAATAAGGTTTGATTTTACCTTTTTCTTCAAAAACCATGCCTTCTTGTTCCATCTTGGCCCGTTTTTCACTAGCGTCGATATTCAAAACGAAAGCAATCGCTACGGATAAGACCCATAAACTATTTCCCCCTTGGGATAAGAAGGGGAAGGTCACTCCTGTAGACGGAATCAAACCAGAAATTCCTCCGATGTTAATGAAGGTTTGCACTAAGATCATCCCACCGATCCCAATGGCCATCATTGAATTAAAAGGATTCTTTGCTCGAATACCGACTAAAATGATCCGAAGGATTAAGAAGAATAGGAGAGCAAGGATCAAGCTAGCTCCAACAAAACCTAATTCTTCAATCACAATCGCAAACACAAAATCTGTGTGCGCTTCTGGTAAGTAACCTTGTTTTTCAATGGAATTTCCAAGTCCCAAGCCAAACCAACCACCGTTGCTCATGGCATAGTAGGAATTAGCTAATTGGTGACCTGCGCCAGACAAGTCATTGAAGGGATTAAAGAAGGCACTAAAACGTTTGGCTACATAACCAAAGACTGGAATTTTAGCGACACGGTCCACACCGATGATCCATATTGAACCAAGGACAATGGACGATACTCCAACAACTAAACCAAGTAAAGAGGTAAACCAACGGTAGCCCACTCCACTAGCCGTAATCATGATCAAGACCGTTAAGGCCAAGATCGTCGCATTTCCCAAGTCCGGCATAATCACAACGATTCCAATCAGAATCAAGGTCAGCCAACGCCAATCGTTTAAATTCCTTGGAATCCATTCATTATGGGTCAAGGCTTGATAATCATAATCGCGTATCTCGTCTTGTCGTTTAGAAAAGATCAAGGCTAGATACCAGACTAAGATCACCTTGAGGTATTCTGCCGGCTGGATACTAAACCCTCCAGGAATCGTCAACCAACCGTGAGCTCCATTGACGGTATCTGTGATAAACCTAGACAGAATCAACAAAATCACTTCAATAAAAATGACAAAAGCCAGCACTTTTTTATTTCGAAGAAACTTTAAGCTAAATTTATAAATCAAGGCGATGGTTAGGAGACTTAGGATAAAAAAGAGCCCCTGTGTCCGGACCATCCGAATCGAACTCACTCCACTTTGAATTGCCAAGGCACTTGTTGTCGAATAGACAACAATCAAGCCAATGATGGATAAAATCAAATAGGGAATGAGGATGGAATAATTTAAAAGATGTCTTTTTTCAATTTTCATAATTCACCATATTCCTAATGTTCAACCTTCATTATATCATTTTTAAGAAGCAAAACCAAGGAAAGGCCAGAAAAGATTCGGCTTCTTCCCTATTTTCAAGAAATATTCTGATCATTCTTCTTATTTTCATATATTTTTATCCTTTTTCGATGAAAAGATTCCTTTTTTTTGAAAATAATAGCTGAAATCAGCATCTTTTAAGCATTAAGTTTTGCCTTTTCGTTTTTTTTACGGTAAAATGTTTCTGTATGAGAAAAAGGATAAAACCCGTTGTTCTCTTAGTCTTTTTTATCGGTATCATTTCTTTTCTCGTTCTTTCACGAACGATTGCCGATCTTCAAGCCAGAGAGCGACAAGAAACAACTAAAACCATTCCGAACTCCAATACACCTCGAAAAACAACTACTGCAAGCTCTTCTTCTAAAAAAGAAGAAGACATCAATCCAGAACTGGTTGGCCGCCCGATCATTGATATCTCAGGCTGGCAATTGCCTAGTGAAATTGATTACGATGTCCTCTCCCAAAATGTGGGAGGTGTGATCGTTCGTGTCCATAGTGGGGCTCAAGCTAAAAAGGAAAATGCAGCAACCTACTTAAATGGTCTGGATAAATCTTTTAAAACCCATATCCAAGAATTCCAAAAACGAAATATCCCTGTCGCAGTCTATGCTTATGTCGCTGCTAAGGATAAAAAAGAAATGGAAAAAGAAGCAGAGGAATTTTACAAGGCTGCTTCTCCTTACAAACCGACCTACTATTGGTTAGACGTTGAGGAAAAAACCATGAAGGATATGAATGCAGGCGTTGAAGCTTTCCGAGCAAAACTACAAGCTTTGGGTGCAAAAAATATTGGACTCTATATCGGAACCTACTTCATGGAAGAACATAGTATCTCCACTGATAAATTTACGGCTCTTTGGATTCCTACTTATGGATTTGATGATGGCTACTATAATGCCGCGCCAGATACCAACACGGAATACGACTTGCATCAATATACCTCTCAAGGGCAATTAAATGGATTCTCACACTACTTGGATCTCAACCAAATTGCTCCGACGCAAGACCAAGAAGCGATTTATCGGAAACTTTTCAAGGTACAAAAAGATGGCTCTTCCTCATAGCCTTAAAACAGCAGATCAAGTGGTTTTCACTTTTTCTGCTGTTTTCTATTTTTAAGGAGAAGACAATATCGTCGCTATTATATGTTATAATGGTCTAATGAAATCTGATTTTGTAGAGAAAAAGAGAAAAGGAGAAAGCCATGGCAAAAAAAAATAAAGTGAAAAAAACCTTAGTCGAGCAGATCTTGACTAAAGCAAAAATTGAGCACGTAGGCTTACAAATCAACGCTTTAGAAGGGATCTTACCAGAAGGGATTGATCGCTCTACTATTTTCAAAACCCTAGCTCTCAAAGGAGATAAAACAGGGCCTGTGATTGGGATCATTCCTATCACGGAGCATCTTTCAGAGAAAAAATTGGCCAAATTATCGGGCAATAAGAAAGTGGCTATGATTCCTCAAAAGGATCTCGAAAAAACAACTGGTTATATTCATGGGGCCAATAATCCGGTGGGCATTCGTCAAAAGCATTCTTTCCCAATCTTTATCGATGAATCAGCCCTTCAGTTAGAAACCATGATCGTATCTGCTGGGGAAATCGGCCATAGTATTCAAATCAAACCACAACTTCTAGCAGACTTCGTACAAGCGACTTTTGCAGATATTTTAGAATAATGACAGAGAAGGAGACAAGATTGTGAAACTATATTTTATTCGACACGGACGGACAGAATGGAATGAAGAAGGACGTTTTCAGGGATCAAATGGCGATTCTCCGCTGTTACCAGCCTCTATTCATCAGCTTGAAAAATTAGGAAAGCACCTGGCTACTGTTCCTTTTGATGCAGCCTTTGCAAGTGATCTACCACGAACAGTCCATACCGCACAGATCCTCCTCGATCAATTGGAAACACCTCTAGAATTGCAAGCAACGCCTGCTCTTCGTGAATGGAATTTGGGAAAATTGGAAGGAGCTAAAATTTCTACTATTTCAGCTATCTATCCCCAACAAATGGATGCCTTTCGCCATAACCTAGCCCGCTTTCAAAATGAAATCTTTGATGCAGAATCTGTCTATGAAACGACCAAACGTACCTGTGATTTTGTAAAAAGCCTGAAAGGAAAAGAGCTCGATACCGTTCTCATCGTTGGACATGGGGCTAATTTGACAGCTTCTATTCGAACCTTGCTTGGTTATGACACAGGAGAACTTCGCAAAAATGGCGGACTAGATAATGCCAGCGTGACGATTCTGACAACAGATGATTTTGAGCACTATCACTTAGACACTTGGAACGACACCTCTTATATGGAAGACTAAAAAACACTGATCTTGCGATCAGTGTTTTCTTTTAGCTTATTTCATAGTTGGGAAGAGAAGGACGTCACGAATTGTTGTTACATTTGTCAACAACATAACGAGACGGTCAATACCAATTCCAAGTCCACCTGTTGGTGGCATACCATATTCAAGGGCTTCAACATAGTCATAGTCAATGCCTGTAGCTTCGTCATCTCCCAATTCTTTGGCACGCGCTTGTGCTTCAAAACGTTGCAATTGATCGATCGGATCATTCAATTCGGTGAAGGCATTCGCATACTCTTTGGTCATGATGAAGAGTTCGAAACGGTCAGTGAAGCGTGGATCTTCTGGATTTTTCTTAGCCAATGGGGACACTGCTACTGGGTGACCGTAAACAAAAGTTGGTTGTGTTAAGGTTTCTTCAACGAATTCTTCGAAGAAGGCATTGATAATTTGTCCCACTTCTGTGTAGTGTTTTTCAACTGGTACATGTTTTTCGTTTGCAAGTGCTACAGCTTCTTCAAAGGTCATGTCTTTCCAGAAGTCAACACCTGTGATTTCTTTAATCGCATCAACCATGTGAACCCGTTTGAATGGTTCGTTGATTTTGATTTCTGTTCCTTGATAGTCAATTGGACCATCACCATGGACCGCTTTCGCAGCATGTTGGATAATGCCTTCTGTTAAGTCCATGATATCGTGGAAGTCAGCGTAAGCTTGGTAGACTTCGATCGAAGTAAATTCAGGGTTGTGAGTAGCATCCATTCCTTCGTTACGGAAGATCCGTCCGATTTCATAAACGCGTTCCATCCCACCAACAATCAAACGTTTCAAGTGGAGCTCAGTCGCGATACGAAGCACCATGTCAATGTTTTGTGCATTGTGATGAGTGATAAATGGTTTGGCAGCCGCACCCCCAGCTTCATTGTGAAGCACTGGTGTTTCCACTTCAAGGAATCCTTGACCATCTAAATAACGACGGATTTCAGAGATGATTTTTGAACGGGTTACAAAGCGTTCGAAGCTTTCACGGTTTGAAATCAAATCCAAATAACGTTTACGATAGATGGTTTCAACGTCTGAAAGTCCGTGGAATTTTTCAGGCAAAGGACGAAGGGCTTTTGACAAGTGAGTGATATAAGTTGCTTTAATCGAAAGTTCACCCATGTCTGTGCGCATGATTTCCCCTTCAACACCAAGGAAATCACCAAGGTCTGCTTTTTTGAAGATTTCGTAGTTTTCTTCTCCAACAGCGTCCTTACGAACGTAGATCTGAATTTGACCTTCACGGTCTTGAAGGTGGGCAAAGCCAACCTTTCCTTTTCCACGTTTGGTTACGAGACGACCGGCAATAATTGCTGTTTCGTTCAATTCGTGGAGTTGTTCTTTATCTAATTCTGAATATTTTTCTTTTAATTGACCTGAATTTGCAGTGCGTTCGAATCGTTTCCCAAATGGATCGATTCCTTGTTCACGAAGGGCCGCCATTTTCTCACGACGGACAATCTGCTGGTCATTCAATTCTTCCATATGTTCAGTAGTCATTTGGAACCTCCTAAGTTATTCTCCCCTATTCTATCATATTTAGGCCAGAAATTCACTAATATTTACCAATTAAACAAAAATAAGATGGAAGAAAAAATGCAGCTTCTTGAATGAATACTCAAAAACATCGGAAGACCGTCGTTGACTGTCCAAATAGTTTGACCTGTATAAGACAAGGTTTCGACAAGCTATTCCAAAACAGCATCAAAAAGGAGCGTGGAGAATCTTAAACCATTCATCCTGACCCGCTCCTATTTTTTTATTCATAACGCAGTGCTTCGATCGGGTTTAACTTAGAAGCCTTATTCGCTGGTAAAATTCCAAAGATGATGCCTACAAAAGCAGAGAAAATAATACTGCCGATGGCGACATTTAAGGAAATAATCGGTGGTCCTTCTAGGGAAGCTGCTGCGAGTGTAGTAATCAAGCTATTCACACCATAAGCAAGGCCAAGTCCAATCAGTCCACCAATGATGGTTAAGACCATCGACTCAATCAAAAATTGAACCAGAATCTTACCCCGAGTTGCTCCCAAAGCCTTGCGAAGACCAATTTCTCTCGTCCGCTCAGTAACAGAAACCAACATGATATTCATGACTCCAATGCCACCAACTAAGAGGGAAATCCCAGCAATGGCACCAATCACTGTCGTCATAATTCCTACTACTTTATTGGTTTCCTCTAGGATGCTATCCAAATTAAAGATTTGGAATTCTCCTTGTCGAACACCTGAAAGCTCCGTTAGCTTTTGAGCAGCTTCGATCCCAACAGATTTGATTTCTTTCACATTTGGAACGTGAACGACAATGTTCTGAATCTCGTCTGTTCCAAATTCAGAAGCCAGCTGGGTATTGGCCATCAAGGCACTTCCACCTGAAGAAGCTCCATAGAGGGCTGTCCCGGCATTTGGATCCTTGAAAATACCAACGACGCGATAATTGTTGTCTCCAACAGAGACCACCTGATTCAGTGGATTCTCCGTTCCAAATAATTGTTGGGCCAATCCTTCATCAAGGAGCACCACCCGGGAGAAATTACTATAGTCTGAAGGAGTTAATTTTCGCCCAGATAAGAGCTCAACCTTTTTGACAGAAAAATAGGTTTCATTTACCCCTTGGATGTTCACACCGTCTGCTTTTTTCTTTTGAAAAGCAATGGTTGCATTGGAGGTATTGCTAACATAGTAACCATCGATGCCTTGAATCTTGGTTAATTCCTTAACCCAAGATTCTTGCACAACTGGTGGTGCTTCTTGGACTTGACCATCAACATCTTCAGCGTTTTCCCCATCGATATCCGATGGAGCAGCCATCCCTCGGTCTTCAGCTGCAGGGCCACTTTCGCCTCCGCCTTCTCCTTCTCCAGTATCATCAGAAGGGCCAATATTGATTCCTGTCACATAGCCACTCTTGTTCGGAGAATAAGAGATTTGTACATACTCTTGGTCTTTGGTGAAGGTCTTGGTGACACCAGCCTTCATACCATCTCCCAGTGCCATGATGACAACAACAGAGGCAACTCCTATAATGATCCCCACCATGGTCAAGAAAGACCGTAATTTATGGCTCATAATCGAGCTGATTGCAAATTTCCAATTTTGCATTAGGTCCCCCTTTCCAGCCTGCTATCTGAGGAGATCACTCCATCACGAATGACAATGCGACGATGCGCAAAGGCTGCAATTTCTGGCTCGTGCGTAACCATGATAATGGTTTTTCCTTCTTGGTTTAGCTTGGTTAACAAGTCCATTATTTGCTCCCCCGTCTTGGTATCTAGGGCTCCAGTCGGCTCATCTGCTAAGACGATGGCTGGCTGATTGACAAGGGCTCGAGCAATCGCAACCCGCTGTTTTTGACCCCCTGAGAGCTCTGAAGGCAAATGGTGCATGCGAGAATGGAGCTCTACCTTTTCAAGGTACTGCTCAGCTAATTCCTTCCGTTTAGCAGGATGAACCCCCGCATAAATGAGAGGCAGTTCTACATTTTGAAAGGCATTGAGTTTAGAGAGAAGAAAGAATTGTTGAAAGACAAAACCGATCTGTTCATTACGAACACGTGCTAATTTTTTCTCACTGAGATTTCCAACCTCCTGACCTTCTAGAAAATACTCTCCACTGGTCGGGCGATCCAACAAGCCAATGACGTTCATCAAGGTCGATTTTCCTGAGCCAGATGGACCCATAATGGCCACAAATTCTCCCTCTTCGACTTCTAAATCGATGTCTTTTAAGACACGAAGTTCCTGATCCCCATTTTTATAGGTTTTATTGATTCCTTTTAGTTCAATCAATTTTGTCATATTTTCCGATCTCTTTTCCATCTTCCAGTTTCTCATTAGGATTCACAATAACTTGAGCATCTTTCTTCAAGCCTGACAAGATTTCCTGGTTTTCAGCATCGGCGTTACCAAGCGTCACTTTTACTTTCTTAGCCTTGCCATTTTCGACCGTCCATACATAACTCGTATCCCCATCAGCCATGACACTTGTCACGGGAACAAGGGGATGTTGAGTAGAACTTTTGACTTCAATATTGACAGAAAAGCCTTGTTTGAGTTCTCCAATCTCACTGGTAATATCCACTGTAAATGGGTACTTGGCTCCACCGCTTCCTTGTGTTCCACCTGCTGCATTGGCACCTGTTTGACCCGCGTCGGTCGGATAGTTGGCTACATAAGAAATCTTTCCTGTCCAGGTTTTATCCGGATATACCTTGGAAGTGAGGACCACTTCCTGACCTTCAGAGATATTGGCCAAATTGTATTCAGACAATTCCCCTTTGACTTGTAAATTTCCGTTGCTCACAATGTGAACCAAAGTTTGGTTGGTCCCTGTAGTCGATTTTGAAACATCTTTATTGACTTCGACCACGGTACCATCTGTATTACTCCTAACTGTTGTCGCATCCAGAAGAGCCTTAGCCTTGTTCATATTATCGACCGCATCTGACTTAGCATCTCGTAAATCGCTAGCTTGAGAATCGACTGTTCGTTGGGTCTGCGAAGCTGATTTGGCATCTGCTTCTTCATCTCCTGTCGTATCAATGGTCACACCATTTGTCAGTAAATCATTTAACTGACGATCTGCCTTATTGACAGCACGAACGGCTGCATCATAAGCGGTTTGGGCCTCTGTACTGCTATACTGAACAATCGGCTGACCGGCTGTTACTTGATCTCCTACATTGACCAAAATCGACTGCAAATCCCCTTTGGTTCCATCAAAATAGACATACTGTTCCTGGTTGGCAGTGACTTTCCCAGTTAACAAGACCGAAGAAGCGATCGATCCATCCTTGACCGTTTGCACCATTGGAGTTTCTTTCGTGATTGCTTGATCAGGAGTACTTGGGTGCGAAAACACCATCACACTTCCTGTTCCAATCACCGCAATAGCTGCACCTGCAGCTGCAAATAGTTGCCATTTTTTCAATTTCTTCATCGTTTTTCTCCATCAAAGAAAGCGTTTTATTCTATACCATAGTATACCATATTTCCTTACTTTTCTATCTAAAATTGACACGGCAACATGAAATTTAAATGCTTGGTAACATGCTAAACCCTTGACTTTTGTAACAGTTAATATTACAATCAAACTGAAGTCCCATTTAGGAGGAAAACATGAAAGAATTTGATATTATTTCAATCGGTGGAGGTAGTGGAGGAATCGCTACGATGAACCGGGCTGGAGAGTACGGAGCGCGCGCTGCTGTCATTGAAGAAAAACAATTGGGTGGCACCTGTGTCAACAGAGGATGTGTGCCTAAAAAGATTATGTGGTATGGTGCACAAATTGCAGAAGCAATTCGCGATTATGGACCAGACTATGGATTTACTTCTGAACAGACAAAATTTGATTTTGCAACCTTAAGAAAAAATCGTGAAGCCTATATTGACCGTTCCCGTAATTCCTATGATGGCAGTTTCAAACGCAATGGGGTTGAACGAATTGAAGGACGTGCCCGTTTTGTGGATGCTCATACGGTTGAGGTAAATGGAGAAACCATTAAGGCCAAGCATATCGTAATTGCGACCGGTGCCCATCCCTTTATTCCTTCTGTTCCTGGAGCTGAATTTGGCGAAACTTCTGATGATGTCTTTGCTTGGGAAGAACTTCCTACATCTGTTGCCATTATTGGAGCTGGCTACATCGCAGTGGAACTAGCCGGTGTGCTCCATGCCCTTGGTGTTCAAACCGATCTCTTCGTTCGCGGTGATCGTCCATTAAGAAAGTTTGATTCCTACATTGTCGATGGCTTAATGGAAGAAATGGAAAAACAAAACCTTCCGCTTCACAAACACAAGGTTCCCATGAAGCTTGAAAAATTAGAAGATGGTCGTGTGAAGATTTATTTTGAAGATATGACCAGCCACGTGGCAGATCATGTTATCTGGGCAACAGGACGAAAACCAAATGTCCAGGATCTCAATCTAGAAGCTGCAGGCGTCACCTTAAATGAAAAAGGATTCATTGCAGTGGATGAATACCAGAATACAGTTATTCCAGGAATCTATGCTCTTGGGGATGTCACAGGAGAAAAAGAATTAACTCCTGTCGCTATAAAAGCTGGACGCACTCTTTCTGAACGACTATTCAATGGAAAAGTCAATGCCAAAATAGATTATACAAACATCCCGACTGTTGTCTTTTCTCACCCGGCTATCGGAACCGTTGGCCTAACGGAGGAAGAAGCCCAGCAAACTTATGGTAAAGAGAATATCAAAGTCTATACTTCTCAATTTGCTTCCATGTACACTGCTGTAACCCAACACCGCCAGCAAGCAAAATTTAAACTCATCACTGCCGGTCCCGAAGAAAAGGTCGTTGGCCTTCATGGTCTTGGCTACGGAGTCGATGAAATGATCCAAGGATTTGCAGTTGCTATCAAGATGGGAGCGACAAAAGCCGATTTCGATGCAACTGTCGCCATTCACCCAACCGGATCCGAAGAATTTGTGACAATGAGATAAAAAATAAGAGAGTGGGACAGAAATCGGTAATTCGTTAGAATTCGATTTCGTCGTCCCACCTCCGCACAGTTGAGTAGGGCTGTAAAAGCTGATGAAATCAGCGTAGTAGAGCCCACTCAACCACTGCGTCTT
>NZ_JAQFJL010000019.1:0-47020 GCF_030440045.1 Streptococcus sp. SP8
ACGCAGTGGTTGAGTGGGCTCTACTACGCTGATTTCATCAGCTTTTACAGCCCTACTCAACTGTGCGGAGGTGGGACGACGAAATCGAATTCTAACGAATTACCGATTTCTGTCCCACTCTCTTTTTGTTTGCATTGAAAAAAGTGGCGAAATGGAGTATGATAAACGTGTAAGGATTCCTAAATAGGAGGTGTTCAGATGGACTTTCGTTTAGATCAAAGTTTAGTAGCTCTTGGTATTGATACGGTTGTGGTCGGAATTGCTAGAAATGTGGATCCCCAAGCAGTCCTGCCCCCTTCTTTTCTTGAAAAGAAGAAAGAGCTTGAACAATGGGCGCTCCAGTGTCAGACAGAAGAAGTAGTGGCATCTCCTGTCATCAAAGGGTATACAGACCTCTTGCAAAAAGTAGGGCGTAGCATCAAGAAAAATCCCCCAACAGTCCTAGCTCTTATCCGAAACATCCAGCATCGAGGAGCTCTTCCTCAGATCAATAGCATCATCGATATCTATAATGTCGAATCTCTGAAGTCCTTTCTCGCAATTGGAGGACATGACCTAGATAAGATTGAGGGACCGATTGAATTTACAGTGAGTCAAAGAGAAGATCTCTTCTTCCCCATCCTTTCTAGCGAAAAGCATGTAGCACCGACAGATCCTGTCTACCGGGATCAAAAAGGAGTTCTGGCTTGGTTGGATGTACGCGATAGTGACCATTACAAATTTGAGGAGACTACGCAAAACGCCCTCTTTGTCATCCAAGGAAATACCGAGACGTCAGTCGAGATGCGTTTAGAAGCGCTAGAACGAATCCACAAGGACCTTGCTCTTTGCATGCCTCAGCTTCAATTTGAGAAATTTCTCGTCACACAAAATGGAGTGGAAAAGGTCGTGTAAACAGCGAAAATTATTTTCATGAAATTTTCAATTTGACAAAGTAGACCATTTGCGGTAAGATATTGTTCGGGCACCTCATTTTGAGGTCGGAGCTCCCTAAGGATTAGGGAGCTATTTTTGTTTTTTCTGCAAAGAGGAATGGCCTCTACAACATTAGAAGAAGAGGAAAGCACATGTCAACAAAATATATTTTTGTCACGGGTGGTGTCGTATCATCCATCGGGAAAGGGATTGTCGCAGCAAGTCTTGGTCGCTTGCTCAAAAATCGTGGATTGAAAGTGACCATCCAAAAATTTGACCCTTATATCAATATTGACCCAGGGACGATGAGTCCTTACCAACACGGGGAAGTATTTGTCACAGACGATGGCGCAGAGACAGACTTGGACCTTGGTCACTATGAACGCTTCATTGATATCAATTTGAATAAGTACTCAAATGTGACAACAGGGAAAATTTATAGCGAAGTCCTTCGAAAGGAACGTCGTGGAGAATACTTGGGCGCGACTGTACAGGTTATTCCTCATATCACAGATGCTTTGAAAGAAAAGATCAAACGAGCAGCGACGACGACGGATTCAGATGTCATCATCACAGAAGTCGGGGGAACAGTTGGAGACATTGAGTCCCTTCCATTCCTTGAAGCTCTTCGTCAAATGAAGGCAGATGTTGGTGCTGAAAATGTTATGTACATCCACACCACCCTTCTTCCTTACTTAAAGGCTGCGGGAGAAATGAAAACCAAGCCGACGCAACACTCTGTGAAAGAATTGCGTGGTCTTGGGATTCAACCAAATATGTTGGTCATCCGTACAGAAAAACCAGCTGGTCAAGGAATTAAGAACAAGTTGGCTCAATTCTGTGATGTCGCACCAGAAGCTGTCATCGAATCACTGGATGTGGAACATTTGTACCAAATCCCATTGAACTTGCAAGCACAAAATATGGACCAAATCGTTTGTGACCATTTGAAATTGGATGTTCCTGCAGCAGATATGACAGAATGGTCTGCGATGGTCGACAAGGTCATGAACCTCAAGAAACAGGTCAAGATTTCCTTGGTTGGAAAATACGTAGAATTGCAAGATGCCTACATTTCTGTCGTTGAGGCCTTGAAGCACTCAGGGTATGCCAATGATGCAGAAGTCAAGATTAATTGGGTCAATGCCAATGATGTGACAGCTGAAAATGTGGCAGAACTCCTTGGAGATGCGGATGGAATCATCGTCCCAGGTGGTTTTGGTCAACGGGGAACAGAAGGAAAAATTCAAGCCATCAAGTATGCGCGTGAACAGGACGTCCCAATGTTGGGTGTCTGCTTGGGTATGCAGTTAACCTGTATCGAATTTGCTCGTCACGTTTTAGGCTTAGAAGGAGCTAATTCGTCCGAATTGGATCCAGGAACTAAGTATCCGATTATCGATATCATGCGGGACCAGATCGATGTGGAAGACATGGGAGGAACGCTCCGTCTCGGTCTTTACCCATCTAAACTCAAACGAGGCTCAAAAGCAGCAGCTGCCTATGACAATCAAGAAGTGGTGCAACGTCGCCACCGTCACCGTTATGAGTTTAACAATGCTTTCCGTGAACAGTTCGAAGAAGCAGGATTTGTCTTCTCAGGCGTTTCACCAGACAACCGTTTGGTCGAAATCGTTGAAATCCCAGAAAACAAATTCTTTGTCGCTTGCCAATACCACCCAGAATTGTCAAGCCGTCCAAACCGCCCAGAAGGACTTTACACAGCCTTTATCACAGCGGCAGTTGAAAACCACGATAGCAAATAAGAATCAAGGGATCAGGTCGAGAAACCTGATCCCTTTTTGTGAAAAAATGACAAACCCTGAAAAAAGTTTGAAAAAAATCTTGACAAAAAAGTTGTTGATTGATATACTAGTAAAGTACTCAATCGCGGGGATGGCGGAATTGGCAGACGCGCAGGACTAAGGATCCTGTGACCGCTTTAGGTCGTGAGGGTTCAAGTCCCTCTCTCCGCATCGGATCAAGATAGCTTTGGCTATCTTTTTTTGTTTTCAAATTTCTTTGTGGTAGAATAGGTGTGAGATGAGGTGAGAAAATGAAGAAGAAGTATCTGGTTTTGGTCGATGGCCTCTTTGCACTATTGGGAAGTGCCATTAATTTTTTCGGTCCTATCATGATTTTAGCTATGGCGATAGGCGCATACAAGGATACTTTTAGATATTTTATTGCCTTAAACATATGGAATGTCCTCGTTTTTCTAGCAGCGATTGCTTCTAAGTGTTTGCTCAGAAAAGAGAAAAGGATTAAAAAGTGGATTCCCAATCTTTTCTTGATGGCAGGCTTTATTCTACTTGTTGCGATATTTCTTGCTGTACCTGACACCTTTCCTTTTCTTTTTAGATTGGTAAACGGGCTTCTTGGAAAAATGTTCACCGACAGTCAATTATTTGCTGCTTATTTCTATTCTCAATGGGTTGCAGCGGTATTCCTTGTGATTTGCGGGATTGCCTTTCTCCTTTCACTAAAAAATTTTAAAGAAGAGAATTGAGAGTGGGACAGAAATCGGTAATTCGTTAGAATTCGATTTCGACGTCCCACCTCCGCACAGTTGAGTAGGGCTGTAAAAGCTGATGAAATCAGCGTAGTAGAGCCCACTCAACCACTGCGTCTTGCTCGACAATCCAAAAATAATTGAGAGGCTAGGACTTTTGTCCCACTCTCTTTTCCTTATTTGCTAGGATGAAAGTCTTAGGAGTTAGGAGATTCCACCCTATTTATCGTAAGAAAGCGCTTAAAGACACAGGAAAAACTAGCAATTTCATCTAAAAAGTGATAAAATAAACAATGTAAGTGGGATTAACCCCATAAAAATTTATAGGAGGCCTATAACAAATGGCAATCGTTTCAGCAGAAAAATTTGTCCAAGCAGCTCGTGACAATGGTTATGCAGTTGGTGGATTTAACACAAACAACCTTGAGTGGACTCAAGCTATCTTGCGTGCAGCAGAAGCTAAGAAAGCTCCAGTACTTATCCAAACTTCTATGGGTGCTGCTAAATACATGGGTGGTTACAAAGTATGTAAAGCCCTTATTGAAAACCTTGTAGAATCAATGGGTATTACTGTACCAGTTGCTATTCACCTTGACCATGGTCACTACGACGATGCTCTTGAATGTATCGAAGCTGGTTACACTTCAATCATGTTTGACGGTTCACACCTTCCAGTTGAAGAAAACCTTAAATTGGCGAAAGATGTCGTTGAAAAAGCTCATGCTAAAGGTATCTCAGTAGAAGCTGAAGTTGGTACTATCGGTGGTGAAGAAGACGGTATCATCGGTGACGGTGAATTGGCACCAATCGAAGACGCTAAAGCAATGGTTGCTACAGGAATCGACTTCTTGGCGGCAGGTATCGGTAACATCCACGGTCCTTACCCAGCAAACTGGAAAGGTCTTCACCTTGACCACTTGCAAAAATTGACTGAAGCTGTTCCAGGATTCCCAATCGTATTGCACGGTGGATCAGGTATCCCTGATGATCAAATCCAAGCAGCTATCAAACTTGGTGTTGCAAAAGTTAACGTGAACACTGAATGCCAAATCGCATTTGCAAATGCTACTCGTCAATTCGTACGTGAATACGATGCAAACGAAGCAGAATACGACAAGAAGAAACTCTTCGACCCACGTAAATTCTTGAAACCAGGTTTCGAAGCAATTACTGCAGCTGTTGAAGAACGTATCGACGTATTCGGTTCAGAAGGCAAAGCTTAATTAAAAACAGGAAAGCAAGGTCCCATGTGGATCTTGTTTTTTTGTTTGGGAAAGGTTGCTTCCAGGGGTTAATTTTTGTACAATATGCCTATGAAAAAATTCAAACTGTGGAGCTGGATCGTTTGTGGCTTTCTCCTGATCTTTTTAGGTGCTACATTTGTTTTTCATCAATTTAGTTTACGAAATGAAAGTAAGCTTCTCACACCCATTGGTAAACAAGTTACAGTCAATGGACATCGAATGAATGTCTCTGTTAAAGGAGAAGGACCTCAAACAATCGTTTTTCTTTCCGGTGCAGGTATCGCCTCTCCTATCCTAGACTTTAAGAATCTATCAGATCCCCTATCCAAAAAATACAAGGTTGTTGTCGTGGAGCGAGCAGGATATGGTTTTAGTGAAGATAGTGATCGTTCAAGAGATGTGATGGAGGTCCTTTCTGAGACCCGTCAAGCTTTGGCGCAAGCTCATGTTTCAGGTCCTTATGTGATTATTTCGCATTCTATGGCTAGTTTAGAGAGTCTTGCTTGGCAGGAGAAGTTTCCTGATGAAGTGAAAGCTTTGATTGGTTTAGATTGGGCATTGCCATCAAGTTATGAAGATTTAAAGGAGAATCAGACCTTGCTCACTGTGGCATATTGGAGCAGCAAGATTGGCTTATTACGCTACTTTCCTGAGTCCTTATATATAAAAAATCAAACTCTGATCGAAAGTGAACGAAAACAATATAAACTTCTAGCTTATAAGCAGTTGATGTCACAAGCTATGTTTCATGAATCGCGTTTGGCAAAGGAAAATGCCAAGAAAGTTCCATCTAGCATTAATCCGAAAATTCCAGCCTTACTCCTGGTTTCTAACGGTGAAGGCACGACCTTTAGCCAATCAGAGTGGCAACTTTATGCAGAGAGATTTGCAAGCGACCAGTCTAATGTTCAAGTCGACTATATGGATGCGCCTCACGACCTCTATCATTATCAAAGCGATGCTATTGTTTCTCGCATTAAAGAATTTTTAGAGAATAATTGAGGGCTTAAAAATCCATTGAGACTGATGATAATAATTGAAAGGTAATGACTTATGAATAATTCTTATATTTTACTTAGACATGCTCATTCAAGATTTTCAAGTGATGATTTTAATAGAACTTTGTCAGAAAAAGGATTTTCATCTCTTAATCAGTTAGATTTTTTGAATTCTTTTAATATTGATTATTATTTTTCTAGTCCTTATAAACGAGCATTTGAAACGATTAATAGCTCGCCAATTCAATTTGATAAAATAGTTCTTGATAATCGGTTACGAGAGCGAAAATTATCCTCAAGATTTATTGAAGATACTGAGTTTGAAAAAACAATTCAATATTTATGGCAAAATCCAGATAAATCTCTTATTGGAGGAGAGTCCAATCGAGAAGCATTAAATAGAATTTTAGATTTATTTGAGGACTTGGAAGAAAGGTACTCAGATAAAACCATTTTACTGAGTTCTCATGGAAATTTGCTAGGAATCTTAATCAATCATTTTGATTCAAGTTTTGATTATAAAAAATGGGGACAGATGACTTTTCCAGATTGCTTTCTAGTTGACAAAGATAAGAGTGTGAAAAGAATTATGAAAGTTACATCTAGGTAATCATTTAGTTCAATCTATGTGATTTTATTTTCTGTTATTACAAATAGAATTGAAGGAAAAATAGCCATGATATTCGATCAGTCCTTGCAAGCCTACCTACATGAAGTAGATGATGTTCTTGTAGCTTGGGAAGAAAAACCAAGTGGAAACTTTGAGATGGAAGCTCAGTTGCTTGCAGCCAATTACCATAAAAATCTTTACCGTATTCTTGCATTTATACTGCCTCATTTACAAGAATTTTATGGGTATTTCACAGATGAAGAAGCTACTGAAAAATTGGGTAAACCCATCATCGAGCCAGAAAGACAAACCGTTACTTTCTGCGATCAAACTTTTGATGATATTCATATCTTTTCTTTTGACTATCAGGGGCAGGCATTTGAGAGTCTGGAGAATTTTGCCATTGATGGTTAAGGTCTGTTTTCAGTTTTAAAAAGAAGGAGAGAGACTGATGAGTACTGCTGATTTTGTCTTTATTGAGAGTAAAGACCCCATATTCCTAGATTTACAAGCCTTTTGTACTGCTTTGAGAGAAAAATTTCCAGGTATTTTGATCAGAGAAAGGACGAATCCTGAAAAAGCTTACTCGCTTTCTTGGGATTATCAAAGTCCTCAGCTTACTTTGGAAAGTTCACTGAGTAGCAAGAAAAATGTTTTTGTGATTGATTACTTTGATTCAACGAACAGGTTACAAGATTATGCCTCCTATATCATCTGGCTTCGGAAATGGTTTCCACCTGAAGAGAAAGTTTCCTTTTGTGATGAAGGTTATGAGTATGTGTTTGAACTTCCTAGTGATTTATCCCAAAAGGAGTTGGAAAACTACTTACGAACAAGGTTTGATGAGTGAAGAAGAAGTTCAAAAACGAATAATGATATGGAAAAGTTGAAAAGGAGAATCAGATGCTTACTAAAGATGATATGTTAGTTGCTTTGCATGATGCAATTACTGAAGACCAAGAATTTGAGTTGGCAGACGAGATTGTAGATGCCATGGAGGCTTACCCTCAACCCTTTGATTTGGTTGACCCCGTCTTAGACTTTATTTCCAAGCATCCAGAAGTAGATTTTGGAGCTCCAGGTGAGTTGGTTCACTTTGTGGAGCGATTTTATCATCAAGGCTATGAGGAATTATTGATGGAGTCAGTTCTAAAAAGTCCAACTGTGCATAACATCTGGATGCTTCATCGATGCTATAATGACAATGATCCAAATCTAGTCCGGCAGATTCAGACTTTGGTTGGAGAACTGAAGAAGGATAAGACTCTTGATTCACAAGTAAGAAGCATGATTGAAGACTTAACTTGGTAGAGGGAGGTGATGCAGCATCACCTTTTTATCTTTTCTTAGGGATAAAAATTTTCGATATAAATTAACACTTGTTTTCCGTAGACATTTGCACTATAAAAGGGTGTTATTAGGGCTTTCTTTCCTTATGTTGAAAAAGAAGGCAGTTTTTTTGGTATTTTAAGGAAACGATGAAACCAGAATTTTTGCTTAAAAGTATTATTTTAAGAGAAAAATTTCTCATTTCATAATCAATAAGCAAACGCTTGCATTCCTTTTTTTATTGGATTATAATAGGTTGGTATAAAGCCTTCTGTAATAATATTTAGAAAGTGTAGAAAGTAAGGATTTAGAATATTTGTGGTCAAAAATACAATGTTGCTTCTTACGATAGGGAGATAGATATGGCAATGATAGAAGTGCAACATCTTCGGAAAAATTTTGTGAAGACAGTTAAGGAGCCGGGTTTAAAGGGAGCCTTGCGCTCCTTTATTCATCCTGAAAAGCAGACCTTTGAAGCGGTCAAGGATTTAACTTTTGAAGTTCCAAAAGGGCAGATTTTAGGATTTATCGGGGCAAATGGTGCTGGGAAGTCAACCACCATCAAAATGCTGACAGGGATTTTAAAACCGACATCTGGTTTTTGTCGGATTAACGGCAAGATTCCGCAGGATAATCGCCAAGATTATGTCAAGGATATTGGAGTCGTTTTCGGACAACGCACCCAGTTATGGTGGGATTTGGCTCTGCAAGAGACCTACACGGTTTTGAAAGAGATCTATGATGTACCGGACTCGCTTTTCCATAAGCGTATGGACTTTTTGAATGAAGTTTTGGATTTGAAGGAATTTATCAAGGATCCTGTGCGGACTCTTTCACTAGGTCAACGGATGCGGGCGGATATTGCGGCTTCCTTGCTTCACAATCCCAAAGTTCTCTTTTTAGATGAACCGACTATTGGTTTGGATGTGTCGGTCAAGGACAACATTCGTCGGGCCATTACCCAGATTAATCAGGAGGAAGAGACAACTATTCTCTTGACTACTCATGATTTGAGTGATATTGAGCAACTCTGTGATCGGATTTTTATGATTGATAAGGGGCAAGAGATTTTTGATGGAACGGTTAGCCAGCTCAAGGAGACCTTTGGAAAGATGAAGACTCTCTCCTTTGACCTGACGCCAGGTCAAAATCATCTCCTCTCTCATTATGAGGGCTTGCCTGATATGTCCATTGATAGACAAGGAAATACTCTCAATATTGAATTCGATAGTTCCCGCTACCAGTCGGCCGATATTATCAAGCAAACCTTATCTGATTTTGAGGTCCGTGATTTGAAGATGGTAGATACGAATATTGAAGATATTATCCGTCGCTTCTACCGAAAGGAGCTCTAAGATGGTCAAATTGTGGAGACGTTATAAACCCTTTATCAATGCGGGGATTCAGGAGTTGATTACCTATCGAGTCAACTTTATTCTCTATCGGATTGGTGATGTCATGGGGGCTTTTGTGGCCTTTTATCTCTGGAAGGCAGTCTTTGACTCCTCTCAGGAGCCTTTGATTCAGGGCTTCAGTATGGCAGATATCACTCTCTACATCATCATGAGTTTTGTGACCAATCTGTTGACCAGGTCTGATAGCTCCTTTATGATTGGGGAGGAGGTCAAGGATGGCTCCATTATCATGCGCTTGCTGAGACCAGTGCATTTTGCGGCCTCTTACCTTTTCACCGAACTTGGCTCCAAGTGGTTGATTTTTATCTCTGTTGGCCTGCCATTTTTAAGTGTCATTGTTTTGATAAAAATCTTATCTGGGCAAGGTATTCTAGAGGTGCTGGGATTAACTGTCCTTTATCTCTTTAGCTTAACTCTGGCTTATCTGATTAACTTTTTCTTTAATATCTGCTTTGGATTTTCAGCCTTTGTATTTAAAAATCTTTGGGGTTCCAACCTACTTAAGACTTCCATAGTGGCCTTTATGTCTGGGAGTTTGATTCCCTTGGCTTTCTTTCCAAAGGTCATTTCAGATATTCTGTCCTTCTTACCTTTCTCATCCTTAATTTACACTCCGGTCATGATTATTGTTGGGAAATACGATGCTAGTCAGATTCTTCAAGCACTTTTGCTTCAGCTTTTCTGGCTTATAGTGATGGTGGGCTTGTCTCAGTTGATTTGGAAACGAGTCCAGTCATTTATCACCATTCAGGGAGGTTAGTATGAAAAAATATCAACGCATGCATCTGATTTTTATCAGACAGTACATCAAGCAAATCATGGAATACAAGGTAGATTTTGTGGTTGGTGTGTTGGGAGTCTTTCTGACTCAAGGCCTGAACCTCTTGTTTCTCAATGTCATCTTTCAACACATTCCCTCCCTAGAAGGTTGGACTTTTCAAGAAATTGCCTTTATCTATGGATTTTCCTTAATTCCAAAGGGACTAGATCATCTCTTTTTTGACAATCTCTGGGCTTTAGGTCAACGACTAGTTCGAAAAGGGGAGTTTGACAAGTATCTGACTCGTCCTATCAATCCCCTATTTCATATTCTGGTTGAGACCTTTCAGATTGATGCCTTGGGTGAACTCTTGGTCGGTGGCATTCTATTAGGAACAACAGTAACTAGCATCTCTTGGACTCTTCCAAAATTCCTGATTTTTCTAGTCTGTATTCCTTTTGCGACCTTGATTTATACTTCTTTAAAAATCGCGACAGCTAGCATCGCTTTTTGGACCAAGCAGTCAGGTGCCATGATTTACATTTTCTATATGTTTAATGATTTTGCCAAGTATCCTATTTCTATTTACAATTCGCTCCTTCGTTGGTTAATTAGCTTTATTGTACCTTTCGCCTTTACGGCTTACTATCCTGCCAGTTATTTCTTGCAGGACAAGGATGGGCTCTTTAACATTGGTGGTTTGATTCTAATTTCCCTTGTCTTCTTTGTTATTTCTTTGAAACTATGGGACAAGGGCTTAGATGCCTACGAAAGTGCGGGTTCGTAATAGGAAGAATCTCAAAGCCTTGTCTCAGGAAAGGCTTTTTCTAATGGAGATGAAAATTTCTTGACATCTATTCTCAGAGTGCTATACTAAGAAGGTAATCGCCGATTTAGCTCAGTTGGTAGAGCAACGCACTCGTAACGCGTAGGTCACAGGTTCGATCCCTGCAATCGGCATAGGAAGAAACGGCTTTGAAGGAGCGAGACGACGAATGATGGTGATAACCGATTCGTTCTGTCTCGCTCTTTTTTTGACCGCATAGGCGCCATTTTTGACCGCTTAGTCAAAAGTCCTTGTCTCCATAGGGGCTCTTTGCTATCATAGAATCATCAAAGGAAGCAATACTTCCAATTAATAAAAACGAGGTATACGATGATGAAAAAATTACTTGGACTTGGATTTATTCTGGCAGCTCTTGCGGTTGTCACAATGGGAATGGTTGGCTTTCCAAAGATCGATGTGAATATCTGGCCTTTATTCCCCGTTCTCTTATTTGCTTTCTTTACGCTTGAAAATCTGTTGAAACAGGACTACAAGGCAAGTGTCATCTGTGCTTTAATTGCTCTGATGATTGCAAACGCGATCTACGATCTCTTGCCGGTTTCAAATGGCTTAGTGATCACAGCGGGTGTCCTTGCTTGCGTGGGTCTTAGTTTTCTTTTACCGGATAAGAATAGCAACAAATAAAGAAAGAGAGTGGGACAGAAATCGGTAATTCGTTAGAATTCGATTTCGTCGTCCCACCTCCGCACAGTTGAGTAGGGCTGTAAAAGCTGATGAAATCAGCGTAGTAGAGCCCACTCAACCACTGCGTCTTGCCCGACAATCCAAAGACAATTGAGAGGCTAGGACTTTTGTCCCAGCCTCTTTACTTCTCAAAAACTACCTCTTGATGGGGAAAACGTGCCACTTACTGAAAAGCCCTTGTTTTGTTTTCAACAGCTGTTATAATGGTACTATCAAAACGTTGGGAAAGGAGTTTTATGAAAGTTAGAATCGAATTGGATCCATCAACGGATGAGCCTGAGATCTTGATTCGAGCTCCGCGCTTGACCCCGGAATTGACCCAGCTGCAAGAGAGAATCCTAGAACAAAAGGTCGCTCCTTTGGCCTTCTACAAGGATCGAAGTGAGTATTTTCTGGATTTGGCATCTATCCTCTTTTTTGAGACGGACGGGGAGAAGATTTTTGGACACACCAAGGACGAGGCCTATGAGGTCAAACAGAAGCTCTATGAGTTGGAGGAGCTACTTCCCATCGCCTTTTGTCGAATTTCCAAATCCACCATTGTCAACGCAAAGCAGATCTATTCTCTAGAAAAGTCTTTTTCAGGGACCAGCACGGTCAATTTCTACCAGACCCATAAGCAGGTTCACGTATCTAGACGCTACTATCAACTCTTAAAAGAACGACTAAATGAAATGAGGTAATATCATGAGAAAAAAATTAATTGGAGTATTCTTAATCCTTTTAGCAGCCTTAATCCTTTTACAGGGCTATTTTGTAAAATGGGACATCAGCATCTGGACCTTAGCTTGGGTTACCTTGCTTGCCGTTCTGTCCCTCTCTAGTTTCTTAAAACGCCATTTTGGTTGGGGCTTCATCTATGGACTTTTAGCCCTCTTTTGTCTCAATGGGCAATACCATTTCCTCCCAGTTTCAAATTCAGTTGTCATCCTTTCCTCAATTCTCGCTGTGATTGGGCTCAACATTTTGTTTAAACCCTCTAAGAAAACAAAAGCCCGCCTAGCTTCCTATTCTGCTGGGTCCATGAGTAAGTCGGATGGCAATGACATTGATGTCACTTTTTCAACAGTGACAAAATATCTCAATGACCAACACTTTACCCGCGGAAGTGCAGATGTGAGTATGGGAGAAGCATCGGTTTATTTTGACAATTGCCGCATCGAGGGTCCATCTGCTCAGTTTGTTGTCGATGTTTCCCTTGGAAGTTTGAGTCTCTATGTACCAAGTGATTGGCGTGTCCATGTAAATGTGGATAATTCCCTCTCAGCGATCCAACATCAGGAAAATCCAAGTGCTCTGACAAGCAAGGATTTCTACATTACGGGCGATGTTTCCTTAGGAAATCTGGAAATTATCTATGTCGGAGCGAATTCGTTTTCTTAAGTCTGAAATGAAAAACTTTGGCCAAAAGCTTGCCAAGAGAGATTTTTTTTGGTAATATAGTACGGTATGTGGTGCTAGCACATCCGTTATATTAGATCTAATAGGAGGAAACACAGAAATGGCTAAAGTATGTTATTTCACAGGTCGTAAGACTGTATCAGGTAACAACCGTTCACACGCTATGAACCAAACAAAACGTGCCGTAAAACCAAACCTTCAAAAAGTAACTGTCCTTATCGATGGTAAACCTAAAAAAGTTTGGGCTTCAGCTCGTGCATTGAAATCTGGTAAAGTAGAACGCGTTTAATAAAGAATATAGAACCTCATAGAGGTTCTTTTCTTTTTCTCTAGAGACAGCTGTCACAGCGGGAGAAGAATAGTCCCTACCCTTTTACAGTTGACCTCTTTTATGGTAAAATAGAATATAAAATACTTTTGAGGTAGAAATTATGACAGTAAAAATCAATACAAAGGACGGTCAAATTGAATTGACTGATGAGGTTATCGCAACTGTTGTAGGCGGTGCCGCTACTGAGATCTTCGGTGTGGTTGGAATGGCCAGCAAAAATGCGATCAAAGATAATTTCCAAGCCCTCCTAGGGAAAGAAAACTTCTCTAAAGGTGTTGTTGTCAAAACAACGGAAGCAGGAACTATCGCAGTTGATGTTTACACTGTTTTGAGCTATGGAACAAAGATTAGCGAAGTCTCAAAAAATATTCAAGAACGTGTGAAATTTAGTTTGGAAAATCAACTTGGAATCACTACGGATACTGTGAATGTCTATATTCAAAATATCAAGATTGTGGGAGAATAATCGTGGCTAATATTACTACAAGTTTATTTCAAGAAATGGTTCAAGCGGGGGCTACGCGCTTAAATAAACAAGCGGAATATGTAAACTCTTTGAACGTCTTTCCTGTACCAGATGGAGATACAGGGACTAATATGGGAATGACCATCGAAAATGGGGCCAAAGAAGTATCTGACCGTTCTGCATCAACTGTTGGAGAAGCGGCAGGGATCTTCGCTAAAGGTCTCTTGATGGGTGCGCGTGGGAACTCAGGAGTCATCACTTCTCAATTGTTCCGCGGATTTTCTCAAAGTGTCAAAGACAAAGAAGAATTGGATGGAGCAGCACTTGCAGCAGCCTTCCAGTCTGGTGTAGAAGTTGCTTATAAAGCCGTTATGAAGCCGGTTGAAGGAACCATTTTGACGGTTTCTCGTGGGGCAGCTATCGGGGCCAAGAAAAAAGCAGAATCTACCAACGATGCAGTAGAAGTCATGCGTGCAGCTCTTGAAGGAGCTAAAACAGCTCTTGCGAAGACTCCAGATATGTTGCCAGTCTTGAAAGAAGTTGGCGTGGTAGACTCTGGTGGTCAAGGGTTGGTCTTCATCTATGAAGGATTCTTGTCAGCCTTGACAGGTGAATTCATTGCTTCTGAAGAGTTCCAAGCAACACCTGCAACCATGTCAGAAATGATCAATGCAGAGCACCACAAGTCAGTTGCTGGTCATGTGGCTACTGAAGACATCAAGTTTGGTTACTGTACAGAAATCATGGTCGCTTTGAAACAAGGTCCAACCTATGTCAAAGACTTCGATTACGATGAATTCCGTAACTATTTGAACAACCTTGGGGATTCCCTATTGGTGGTGAATGACGATGAGATTGTCAAAGTTCACGTCCATACAGAAGATCCAGGTCTTGTCATGCAAGAAGGTCTTAAGTACGGAAGCTTGGTCAAGGTCAAAGTCGACAACATGCGCAACCAACACGAAGCGCAAGTTGAAAAAGAAGAGCGCCAAGCGAAGCCAGTTGAAGAAAAAGAATATGCCATCATCGCAGTCGTTGCGGGTGACGGATTGGCTGATATCTTTAAAGCGCAAGGAGTGGATTACATCATCTCTGGTGGTCAAACCATGAACCCATCAACAGAAGACTTTGTCAAAGCGGTTGAAGAGTTGAATGCACGCAACATTATTATCTTGCCAAACAACAAAAATATCTTGATGGCTGCTCAATCTGCAGCAGAAGTGATTGATCAACCTGCAGCAGTTGTTGAGACCAAGACCATCCCTCAAGGATTGACTAGTCTTCTTGCCTTTGATGAAAGCAAGTCGATCGAAGAAAACTACGAACGCATGAGCGCTTCATTGGGCGATGTTGTGTCTGGTAGTGTGACAACAGCGGTTCGCGATACCACTATTGATGGGCTTGAAATCCATGAAAATGATAATCTTGGAATGGTCGATGGCAAAATCGTTGTTTCAAATCCAGATATGATGGAAACCTTGGAAGAAACATTCGCTCATATGTTGGATGAAGACAGTGAAATTGTGACCATCTATGTCGGTGAAGACGGAAGTGAGGAGTTGGCAAATGAATTGGCCCAAGCCCTTGCTGAGAAGTATGAAGATGTAGAAGTGGAAATCCACCAAGGTGGCCAACCGGTCTACCCATACTTGTTTAGTGTAGAATAATTGAACAGAAGGTTCCTTTCGGAACCTTTTTTTGTATATAGAAAAACGAGGAGATTCCTTATGAAATCGGCGTGATTTGGAGGATTTTAGACGGAAGTGAACCCTCCACTGAGGCTTTATTCGTGAGAAAAAGGGGTTTCTGCAAAAAGTCTCATATTCATCAGATTTTTATTCAAATTGAAGAGCTTGAAAAGAGGGGGAAATGGTTTGAGAAGTGGAGTTTTTAGACAAGAAAGATGCGATATGTTATACTGGTATCAGTATGTGAAAGGAGAGTTATAAAAATGAAGAAATTTTTTGTAACCCTTGGGCTAGCCATTTTGGTATTGACTGGTTGTTCGCAATCCCAAACAAAGAAAACTACAACCGCTAGCTCATCTAGCAGTTCCTCTGTTAAAAAAGAAGTAAAAAATGAAGAAAAAACCACAACCTTAGTAGGAGATATCAATGGAACAAAACACCGGGATATCATCAAATCTAAGGGAGATAAGGTTGAAAACCTTCGTATCGAAGTGACGGCCGATCTGCCCCAACAACTTGGGACCATCGCAGCAGAAAAGTCACCTGAAGAGCTCACAGCAGCCATTCAAGCTTTGCTGGAGCAAAATGAAGACTATAAGAAGCTAAAAACCGTTCCCGGTTTTAGTTTGGAATACACAGTCACACCAGAGAAAAAATTGCTCTCAACCAGTGTGATTGACCTCAACCAAATTGACGCCAAGTCTCTTGAAGAAATTTCTTACTTCAAAGATGCTGGTCTCAATGATTTGAAAAACATGAAGGCAGATGCCTTGGTCAAGGCCTTGAAACTGCATGGCATGAAAGAAGAAGGTCAGTAAGAAGAATAGAAAAAGTCGAGTGAAGTCACTTGGCTTTTTTTAGTGACTTTTGTCATGTGAGCCAGTGACAAAATCATCTAGTGGCCTGTAATTCCTTTCGCTAGAATATAGTCAGAAAGTAAGAGGTAAGGAAAAATGAAACAATGGTTCTATAAAGTATTTACGTTAACAGTGGTGGGGATGGTCGTCTATTTAATCTTTTCAAAGGATGATAGTCTCTATTACCATTTCCCTTGGGAATTGTTTGCTGGGATTGGCATCATGAGCTGGGCGGTCCAAGAAGGTCTAAAAATGGTCAAGGCTGTTAAAAAGGAGATGGAGCAATGAAAAAGAAACTTGAAATTGGATTAGTAGCTGTTGTGTGTTTGCTCCTTTGGGTAACTGAGATGATGACAGGCTGGTTTTCTGCCCATTTTCCTAGCTGGTTTTTCCAAACAGTTTGGGGAGTGACCTTGGTCGTCTTTGTCATCATTCCAGCTGGTCAAATCTGGTTGAAAGGAGAGTCTCATGAGTGTCATTAGAGTAGAGAACTTGAACAAAAGTATCAAAGGAAAGGTGATCCTAGAAGATCTTTCTTTTGCGGTTGAACGGGGGGATTGTCTGGCCTTGATCGGGCCAAACGGAGCTGGGAAAACAACCTTGATGAACTGTCTTCTGGGAGATATGAAAGCGACGTCTGGGATCATTGAAGTAGAGGGGAAGGCTCCTGGTCATCCTCAGTTAAAGGCTAGTGTGTCCTATCTCCCTCAAGAGAATGCCATTGTGCAAAAGCTAACCGTGCAGGAACTGATCAACTTCTTTCGCTCTATTTATCCCAACCCCTTAACTGGAGAAGAAATTGATGATCTATTGCGATTCAGTCTGGAACAAAAAAAGCAATTGGCCAGTAAGTTATCTGGTGGGCAAAAGCGTCTCCTATCCTTTGTGTTGACCTTGATTGGTCGTCCGAGTCTTTTGTTTTTGGACGAGCCAACTGCTGGAATGGATACATCCACTCGCCAACGCTTTTGGGAGATCGTTGGGCATTTAAAGGAAGAAGGTGTGACCATTGTCTATTCTTCGCATTACATCGAGGAAGTAGAGCACACGGCTGATCGAATTTTGGTCTTGCATCAGGGGCATTTGCTTCGGGATACGACGCCTCTCGCTATGAGAAGCGAAGAAGTTGAAAAACATTTCACCCTGCCTTTGCGTTACCAAGCTCTAGTGGCAGAGATGGAAGGTGTTAGTGAAGTAATCATTAAACCCGATGCTCTTCAGATTGTGACACGTGATGCCAATAGTTTGTGGACTCGCTTGCAAGAAGAAGGATGTTCGATCCAAGAAATCGAAGTAACCAATCGAAGTTTATTGGATTCTATTTTTGAAAATACAAAGGAAGTAGGTAGAGAAGATGAAACGCATGAAAGCTCTCGGCGTGGTTGAGTGGCATTTGACTAGACGCCAAGCCATTTATTACTTGTTATCAATTGGGATGCCCACGGCCTTTTATCTCTTCTTTTCAGGGATGTACCAGGACACACCAGGGGCACCCGCTCACTTTATGAGGGATTATCTCCTTTCTATGACGGCATTTTCTATGATGTCTACGGCTATCTTTTCTTTTCCAACCGTTCTTGAAACCGATCGACTCAATAATTGGCAAAAAGTCTTGCGCCATACCCCCGTATCTATGGTAGAATATTATCTAATAAAGGTTGTGGGTCTCTTTGTCGATTTTCTCCTATCGATTGGAGTTGTCTTTACCGTGGGTCATGTGGTGCGCCATGTGAATATGTCCCTACAAGATTGGATTTTGTCGGCCTTTATTCTCATCCTAGGAAGCCTAGCGTTTGTGGCTCTCGGTCTGGTTTTGACCTTGCTTCCTTCTAGTCAATTGATGTCTGTTGTGGGTAATCTCCTTTACATGGGACTGGCTGTCATGGGTGGACTATGGATGCCGATTAGTCTCTTTCCAGAATGGATGCAAGCCATCGGCAAATGCCTACCAACCTATCAATTGATGGAGCTGATCAAGACCTTTTTAAACAAGGGGCAGATCAATGTTCTCGCTAGTGTCTATTTAACCTTGTTTACCCTGGTCTTGTTTACCCTTGTCATTGTTTATCGTCGTCATTCTGAGGTTCGTTCATGATTGAAAAACTCAAGCGTATCCATTATATGTTTTACGCTAGCCTAGTCTTTATGGGCTTTCCCTTTATCTCTATTTTATTAGGGGAGGTCCCCTACTGGCACTTCTTTTTAGCCCTCTTGTTTATTGCTTCCTATCTAGGAGTCTTGATTACTGAAAACAAAAAGCTGACCTGGATTTGTTGGCTATACCTCCTAGCCTATGTAGCAGGAAATACTCTTTTTATTAACGCCAACTATTTTTGGTTTTATTTCTTCATCAGCAACCTATTGGTCTATCACTTTGAGATTCGCAATTTTCGCTCTCCCTATCTTTGGACAGTTTTTCTATCGCAATTCCTGCTTTTTGGGGCCATCTTTTTCAAACAGAGTGCGATGGAGTATGAATGGGTATTTTTAATCATTATTTTCTTTTTTACCCATGCCATGACCTACGGCATGATTCGGATTCGGATGGTGGAAGAGTTGAAAGCTGACCATGCCAAGCAAAATGCCCAGATCAATCTCTTGCTGGCAGAAAACGAGCGCCATCGGATTGGCCGTGATCTGCATGACAGTCTAGGACACACCTTTGCCATGCTCAGTGTCAAGGCAGACTTAGCTGATCAATTCTTAGCATTGGGTCAGGTTGAGAAGGCGCAGGAGCAGGTGCAAGAGATTCAAGCTATCAGTCAAGAGTCCATGCACCAAGTCCGAGAGATTGTGGAGAACTTGAAGCAGCGAACCCTGACAAGAGAGCTAGAAACTGTCCAGCAAATGCTAGAAGTGGCGCAAGTCAAAGTGGAGATTCAGAATGAGCTCGATACAGCTAGCATCTCGCCGATCCTGGAATCTGCTCTGGCCATGGTATCTCTGGAATTAGCCACTAATATGATCAAACATGCCAAAGCGACGCAGGCCTTTCTCTCTTATTGCTCCACCGAGACAGGTGTAGAAATGGTTGCAGAAGACAATGGCATCGGCTTTAGTAAAGTTTCCGATAAGGATCTGCACTCGATCCGCGAACGGATTGCCTTATTGGGAGGAGAGCTGGAGATCAGTCATCAACACAAGCCGACCCGGATAGAAATACGGATCCCTTATCAAGAAAGGAAATAAGATGCGCTTATTAGTTGCTGAAGACCAAAGTATGTTACGCGATGCCCTCTGTCAGCTCTTGCTTTTGCAAGAGGATGTAGAAGAAGTCTTGCAGGCTGGAGACGGGCAAGAAGCTATTCGCTTACTCGAAACCCATCCAGTCGATATTGCTATCTTAGATATTGAGATGCCCATCAAAACAGGGCTAGAAGTGTTGGAATGGGCCAAAAGTCAACAACCCCAGCTCAAGGTCGTCATCGTTACCACCTTTAAGCGACCGGGCTATTTCGAGCGGGCTCTCAAGGCTGGAGTCGATGCCTATGTCTTAAAAGAACGCCGCATTACGGATTTGATGGCGACTCTTCATGCAGTTTTAGCAGGGCAAAAAGAATATTCGCCTGAATTAATGGAAGGGATCTTGACCCATCCCAATCCTCTAAGCCCTCAAGAAAAGGCAGTTTTAAAAGAAGTCGCAAAAGGGGCTTCTAACCAAGAAATTGCTGATCGCTTATTCCTCTCAAACGGGACCATCCGCAATTATATGTCAGCCATACTAACCAAGTTGGATGCGGAAAATCGGACGGAGGCAGCAAAAATTGCCCAAGAAAAGGGTTGGTTATAAGGAAGAAAAGTTTCTAGGATTTCCTAGAGACTTTTTTTGTGATAGACGTAGCATTTTTAGAAAAACTCTCATTCTTCGGATTTGGATAGAAAATTCAGAAAATTTACTATTTTTCCTTGAAATATTTTCTAAAAATGGTATGATAGTAGCATGCTAATTTGATATATAAAGTACTGGAAAGGAGAGACATGGAGAAAATTACCTTAGAAACTGCAAAAACCGGTTCAGAGCTCGTTCTTGAAACCCTGCGTGATTTGGGCATTGACACGATTTTTGGTTATCCTGGTGGAGCGGTTTTGCCTTTATACGATGCCATCTATAGCTTTGAGGGTATCCAGCATATCTTGGGTCGTCATGAACAAGGATGCTTGCATGAGGCTGAAGGCTACGCCAAATCAACTGGAAAGCTGGGTGTCGCAGTCGTCACTAGTGGACCGGGGGCTACAAATGCCATTACAGGGATTGCAGATGCCATGAGCGATAGCGTTCCCTTATTAGTCTTCACTGGTCAAGTCAATCGTGCTGGGATCGGGAAAGACGCCTTTCAAGAAGCGGATATCGTGGGAATTACCATGCCCATCACCAAGTACAACTATCAAGTACGTGAGACGGCAGATATTCCACGAATTATCACAGAAGCTGTCCATATTGCGACGACTGGCCGCCCTGGCCCTGTGGTAATTGACCTTCCAAAGGATGTGTCTGCTTTAGAGACAGATTTTATCTATGAACCAAGTGTGAAGCTTCCAAGCTACCAGCCTACCATTGAACCTAATGAATTGCAGATCAAAAAGATTTTGAAGCAATTGAGTAAGGCTAAAAAACCAGTTCTTCTTGCTGGTGGTGGGGTAAGTTACGCTGGAGCTGCAAAAGAGTTGATTGCTCTAGCAGAGCGCTATCAGATTCCAGTAGTGACCAGTCTGTTAGGTCAAGGAACGATTGCGACCAGTCATCCTCTTTTCCTAGGGATGGGAGGGATGCACGGATCCTTCGCGGCTAATATCGCCATGACAGAGACGGATTTCATGATTAGTGTTGGTTGTCGATTTGATGACCGTTTAACAGGTAATCCAAAAACTTTCGCTAAGAATGCTAAGGTTGCCCACATTGATATTGATCCTGCAGAGATTGGCAAAATCATTGCTGTTGACATTCCAGTTGTCGGCGATGCGAAGAAGGCCTTGCAGCAGTTACTAGCAGAGCCAACGGTTCATAACAATACAGAAAAATGGATCGAGAAGGTGACCCAAGATAAGAACCGGGTCCGTTCTTACGACAAGAAAGAACGGGTTGTTCAGCCACAAGCTGTGATCGAACGCATTGGAGAGTTGACCAAGGGTGACGCTATTGTCGTCACAGACGTTGGACAACACCAAATGTGGGCGGCTCAATACTATCCTTACCAAAATGAGCGCCAATTGGTAACATCTGGTGGTCTAGGAACGATGGGATTCGGTGTTCCTGCAGCTATCGGAGCGAAAATTGCCAATCCAGATAAAGAAGTTGTTCTCTTTGTCGGAGATGGTGGTTTCCAAATGACCAACCAAGAATTGGCGATCTTAAATATTTATAAGGTTCCGATCAAGGTCGTTATGCTCAACAACCACTCGCTTGGGATGGTCCGTCAATGGCAAGAAGCCTTCTATGATGGTCGGACGTCAGAGTCAGTCTTTGATAGCCTTCCGGATTTCCAATTGATGGCGCAAGCTTACGGGATCAAGAATTATAAATTTGATAATCCTGAAACTCTGGAGAAGGATTTGGAAGTCATCACAGAAGATGTACCAATGTTCATCGAAGTAGACATTTCTCGGAAAGAGCATGTCTTGCCGATGGTACCAGCTGGTAAGAGTAATCATGAGATGTTGGGGGTGAAGTTTAATGCGTAGAATGTTAACAGCCAAACTTCAAAACCGATCAGGTGTTCTGAACCGCTTTACTGGAGTCTTGTCGAGACGTCAAGTCAATATCGAAAGTATCTCTGTTGGCGCAACAGAAAACCCTAATGTATCGCGGATTACTATTATCATTGATGTTGCTTCGCATGATGAAGTAGAGCAAATCATCAAACAGCTCAACCGCCAGATTGATGTGATTCGCATTCGTGATATCACAGATAAACCACACTTGGAGCGCGAAGTGATCCTGGTGAAAGTTTCTGCACCTGCTGAGAAGCGGGCGGAAATCTTGGCCATTATTCAACCTTTCCGTGCGACCGTGGTCGATGTGGCCCCAAGCTCTATCACCGTTCAAATGACGGGAAATGCAGAAAAGAGCGAAGCCCTCATTCGTGTTATTCGACCTTATGGGATTAAAAACATCGCCCGCACCGGTGCAACCGGATTTACTCGAGATTAATTCTCACCTTAACATTGTTAACCCCGCCTTAAAAAGGCAAATAATAAAATAGAAAAGAGATTTTACTTATGGCAGTTCAAATGGAATACGAAAAAGACGTTAAAGTACCAGCACTTGATGGTAAAAAAATCGCCGTAATCGGTTATGGTTCACAAGGTCATGCTCACGCACAAAACTTGCGTGATTCAGGTCACGATGTCATCATCGGTGTGCGTCCTGGTAAATCATTCGATAAAGCAAAAGAAGATGGATTTGAAGCTTACCCAGTTGCAGAAGCAACTAAATTGGCTGATATCATCATGATCTTGGCACCAGACGAAATCCAAAAAGATATCTACAAAGATGAAATCGCTCCAAACTTGAGCGCTGGTAAAGCTCTTGGTTTTGCCCATGGTTTCAATATCCACTTTGGTTACATCAAAGCTCCTGAAGACGTAGATGTCTTCATGGTTGCACCAAAAGGACCAGGTCACTTGGTACGTCGTACTTACACTGAAGGATTTGGTGTACCAGCACTTTACGCTGTTTACCAAGATGCTACTGGTAACGCGAAAGACATCGCAATGGACTGGGCAAAAGGTGTTGGTTCAGCACGTGTTGGTCTTCTTTCAACAACCTTCAAAGAAGAAACAGAAGAAGATTTGTTTGGTGAACAAGCCGTTCTTATGGGTGGTTTGACAAGCTTGATCGAAGCTGGATTTGAAGTTTTGACAGAAGCTGGTTATGCACCTGAATTGGCTTACTTCGAAGTCCTTCACGAAATGAAATTGATCGTTGACTTGATCTACGAAGGTGGCTTCAAGAAAATGCGTCAATCATGTTCAAATACTGCAGAATTTGGTGATTTTGTAACTGGTCCACGTGTTATCGGTCCAGAAGTAAAAGAAAACATGAAAGCTGCCCTTGCTGATATCCAATCAGGTAAATTTGCGCGTGAATTCGTTGAAGACCACGATGCTGGTTTCCCACGTTTGAAAGCCTTCCGCAAACAAGCTGAAGAACTTGAAATTGAAAAAGTTGGTGCTGAATTGCGTAAAGCAATGCCATTCGTTGGTCAAAACGACGATGACGCCTTCAAAATCTACAACTAATTGTCTGTAGAAGACTAAGCAAGTTGGGACACCCTAGCTTGCTTTTTTGATCAATACACAGCAACAGAGGTAAGAAATGATAACAGCAAAAGATGTGGCCAAGGCCCATAAAATATTAAGTGGAGTCGTTGTCAATACGCCCCTTGAATACGACCACTATTTATCTGAAAAATATGGGGCAAAGATTTATTTGAAAAAAGAAAACGCCCAACGTGTTCGTTCGTTCAAGATTCGTGGAGCGTATTTTGCAATTTCTCAACTCTCAAAAGAAGAGCGTGAGCGTGGGGTAGTGTGTGCTTCTGCGGGAAACCATGCGCAAGGAGTTGCTTATACTTGTAATGAAATGAAGATTCCAGCAACCATCTTCATGCCGATTACAACACCTCAACAAAAGATCGGCCAAGTCCGATTCTTTGGTGGGGACTATGTAACGATTAAGTTGGTCGGGGATACCTTTGACGCGTCAGCTAAGGCAGCTCAAGAATTTACTCTTGCAGAAAAACGGACCTTTATTGACCCGTTTGATGATCCACACGTACAGGCTGGCCAAGGAACAGTGGCCTATGAAATTCTTGAGGAAGCTCGAAAAGAATCGATTTCCTTTGATGCTGTCCTTGTTCCTGTAGGTGGAGGAGGCCTCATTTCAGGTGTTTCTACCTATATCAAAGAAACGGATCCTCGGATTGAAGTCATTGGGGTAGAGGCCGAAGGAGCGCGCTCCATGAAGGCTGCTTTTGAAGCAGGTGGTCCCGTCAAATTGCCAGAAATCGATAAGTTTGCAGACGGGATTGCTGTGCAAAAAGTGGGACAATTGACTTATGAAGTGACCCGTCAACATGTGGAAACTTTGGTTGGGGTCGATGAAGGCTTGATTTCAGAGACTTTGATTGATCTTTATTCCAAACAAGGGATCGTAGCTGAACCAGCAGGAGCGGCCAGTGTAGCATCCCTTGAAATCTTGCGCGAATACATCAAGGGGAAAACCATTTGTTGTATTATCTCAGGTGGGAATAATGACATTAACCGCATGCCTGAAATGGAAGAGCGTGCCTTGATCTACGATGGCGTAAAACACTACTTTATCGTCAACTTCCCACAACGACCAGGGGCCCTTCGAGAATTTGTAAATGATATCTTAGGGCCAAATGATGATATTACACGTTTTGAATACATCAAGCGTGCTAGTAAAGGAACAGGCCCTGTCTTGATTGGGGTTACTTTAGCCAATAAGCATGACTATGCAGGTTTGGTCAATCGTATTGAGCGTTTTGATCCGTCTTTCATTAACTTGAACGGAAATGAAACTCTCTATAATATGCTGGTCTGAGTATCATACAGAAACAATCAACTATTTAAGCAATATATTTTTATGGAATATATTGCTTTTTTATGAAGACTTGTGATATGATATGCGTAAATTAAAAGGAGGAACTTTTTATGCCTGGATTTTTTATCTTTATTTTATTCTTGCTAATGGTTGCAGGATTCATTGTGATCAGCTCACTATATGTGGTCAAGCAACAATCTGTTGCCATCATCGAGCGTTTCGGACGTTATCAAAAAATTAGCGATAGTGGCATTCATATGCGAGCGCCTTTTGGTATCGATAAAATTGCAGCGCGAGTTCAATTGCGCGTCTTGCAGAGCGAGATCGTGGTTGAAACAAAAACTCAGGATAACGTATTCGTTACCATGAATGTGGCGACGCAATACCGAGTGAACGAAAGCAACGTAAAGGATGCCTACTACAAGTTGATGCGTCCAGAATCACAGATTAAATCATACATTGAAGATGCTCTTCGTTCTTCTGTGCCTAAGTTGACCTTGGATGAATTATTTGAGAAAAAAGATGAAATCGCTCTTGAAGTTCAAAAACAAGTGGCAGAAGAGATGTCAACTTATGGATATATTATTGTAAAAACCTTGATCACCAAAGTTGAGCCAGATGCCGAAGTGAAACAATCCATGAACGAGATCAATGCGGCGCAAAGAAAACGCGTGGCAGCTCAGGAATTGGCAGAAGCAGACAAGATCAAGATCGTTACTGCTGCCGAAGCTGAGGCGGAAAAAGACCGTTTGCACGGGGTTGGTATTGCCGAGCAACGGAAGGCCATTGTCGATGGATTGGCAGACTCTATTAAAGAGTTAAAAGGCGCGAATGTAGACTTGACCGAAGAACAAATCATGTCAATTCTCTTAACCAACCAGTACTTAGATACCTTAAATAATTTTGCAGATAAAGAAGGGAATAATACGATTTTCCTACCAGCAAACCCAGATGGTGTCGAAAACATTCGTACACAAATATTATCCGCCTTGAAAGCAAAGTAAACTTTTTATCATTTTTTAAAAAAGGTTCGTATTTTCAGCGATTTTAGTTGACAAAATGTGCAAAACAATTTATATTAGTATTGGAAATAATAATATAGGAGAAAGATCATGGCTAAATCGAACTTTGAAAAAGTAGAATCAGTTGTTGGATGGGTACGCGATAAGAAAATTACAGGGTATCGTATCAGCAAAGAAACAAATGCCCGTGAAATGTCTATCATTGCCTTGGCTCAAGGACGTGCAAAAGTGAAGAATATCTCGTTTGAAACTGCACTTGGATTGATTGATTTTTATGACAAAAATCATCAAAAATTCGAAGATTAATTTGTTGTTCCAATTGAAAACCAGAGAGTTTGCTCTCTGGTTTTTTTCTATGCCTCAAAAGCAGAAGCGGTACAAAAAAACAGCTTGCTTCCATACTGGTAAGCAAACTGTTTCAAGAGATTAATGTAAGAAGCGTTGAAGGAATTCCTTGGTCCGTTCTTCTTTTGGATTGCTAAAGATTTCTTTTGGATCTCCTTGCTCAGCGATGACACCCTTGTCCATGAAGATGACCCGGCTAGAGACATCGCGGGCAAATTCCATTTCGTGGGTGACGACAATCATGGTAAGTCCTTCTTTTGCAAGGTCCTGCATGATTTTCAAGACTTCCCCAACCATTTCTGGGTCTAGGGCAGAAGTTGGTTCATCGAAGAGAATGGCATCAGGATCCATTGAGAGGGCACGAGCGATGGCGACCCGTTGCTTTTGACCACCTGAAAGTTGTTTCGGACGGGCAGCCCAATATTGAGATCCCATACCAACTTTTTCAAGGTTTTCCTTTGCAACTTTCTCTGCAGTTTCACGATCGCGCTTGAGGACGGTCGTTTGTGCAACGATCGTATTTTCCAAGACGTTTAAATTTTCGAAGAGATTAAAGCTTTGGAAAACCATCCCTAATTTCTCGCGGTAGTGGGTAAGATCATACTCAGGATCAAGAACATTTTGTCCACGATAGAGAATCTCTCCAGCAGTAGGAGTCTCTAGAAGATTGATGGAGCGAAGGAAGGTTGATTTTCCGCTACCAGAGCTCCCGATGATGGAGATCACCTCTCCTTTTTCAACCGTAAGGGAAATATCTTTCAAGACTTCATTTTGACCATAAGATTTTTTTAAATGTTGAATTTCAAGAATTTTTTCTGCCATTATTTCACCTCATTGACTTGCATTTGATTGGCACCTGTAGTATAAGTATCAGAATCTAAGCGACGTTCGATGTAGCGAAGAATTCGTGTGATGGTAAAGGTGAGAACGAAGTAAATCACAGCGATGATCGTAAAGGTTGGGAAGTATTGATAGTTTTGGGTTGCGATCGTATTTCCTGTAAAGTACAGTTCAACTACAGAGATAACATTCAAAACAGATGTATCCTTGATGTTAATAACAAATTCATTCCCTGTTGCTGGTAAGATATTGCGAACAACCTGTGGAAGGACGACCTTGCGCATGGTTTGTCCATGGGTCATTCCTAGAGCAGTCGCTGCTTCAAACTGACCTGGATCCACTGCTAAGATCCCACCACGAACAATCTCACTCATATATGCTCCGGTATTGATTGATACGATAAAGATGGCGGCCCAGGTACGATCCAAGGAAATGTTGAAGGCTTGGGCGGAACCGTAGAAAATGACCATTGATTGAACGATCATCGGAGTTCCACGGAAAATTTCAATGTAGACATTGAGGAACCAACCAAAGGCAGTTTGGCATCCAGCAAGGAATTTATTTTTAGCCTTCGGAGCTGTCCGGAAGACACCGATTAACAAACCGATAATCAACCCAGCAATGGTACCTGTCATGGAGATTAAGAGGGTCATTCCAGTTCCCCGTAAGAACTGTGGGCCATTATCCTTTAAAATCTTCATCATTTGGCTAAAGAATGTCTGCTTATCATCACTAGCATCACTGGAAGCTGGTTGCTTCTTAATCATATCATCCATGAGTTTGACTTGGTCTTCAGACGAAATCTTAGCTAGTGCGGCATTGACTTGGTCAATTCTAGTGTCACCCTTCTTCATCCCGATAGCGATGGTCGCATCTTCTTCCCCAACTTCAAATCCTTTTTTGAATTGAATCATCTTAAATTTAGAATTAGCGGACTCGGCGGTTAGGGCTTCGGGACGTTCAGAAACATAGGCATCAATAACACCCGATTCTAAAGCTTGACGCATCTGGGCAAAATCACCCATTGCAGTTTCTTGTTTCGCACCCTTGAGTTGGGAAATGAGAGAATAGAGGTAGACCCCTTGTTGAGAGGTTACCTTTGCATCCTTAAAGTCATCTAGGCTAGTAGCATTTGCATATTTTCCATCTTTACGAACGAGCATGACCGGTTCACTGGTATAGTAGCTCTTGGAGAAGGCGACCTCTTTTTTACGTTCAGCGGTTGGACTCATCCCAGCGATAATCATATCGATTTTACCAGAAGTGAGGGCTGGAATTAAACCGTTCCAAGATGTTTTTACGATCAGAGGTTTTTTACCTAACTCCTCAGCAACTTTTTTGGCGATTTGGACATCGTACCCATTGGCATATTGATTAGTACCGTCAATTTTAACAGCTCCATTTGCATCATCTTCTTGGGTCCAGTTGAAAGGAGCGTAGGCTGCTTCCATTCCGATTCGTAAATAGTCATCTGCATGAGCAACCTGTGTGATCCCCAGGCAAATGAAAAGCCCTGTTAAGAGCGCGAATAATGTTTTTTTCATTTTTTCTCCTCTTCCTTATTTTAACTTCTCCTATTGTACAGTAAAATAGGCTGCATTTCAAACATGGTCCTCTTTTTATTTAAAAAATGCTATAATAATACAAAGGAGCGTGATCAAATGAAAAAGTATTTGTATGTTTTTTTCGCCTTTCTGGCCTGCCTTTTTGTCAGTCAGAATGTCCATGCATCTAGCCCATCTTATGATGTACTTTACTATGGTGGAACCTTGACCTTGGATACCTGGGACGACGCCACCTATGAGGAAGAACTGGTTTATTATTTCAAAGATTCTTATAGAGGGCAGTATGTTAGCCTAGGAACGGCAGGGAACATGCCACAAGGCTTTGCGATTGAGATACCGCCAAAGGTTGAGGTGGAAGGTCGTGAGCTTCAAAGAGAACCTGAGATTACGAATCTAGGTGATGGCTACCGAGTGAAAATTTATAACAGTGGTGTAGCGACAGATACTGTCAAAATTAAAGTTACATGGAAATTAAAAAATCTCCTCTATTCACACAAGGATATCTTGGAGTTGAACTGGAAACCGATCACAGATGGTGATCAGAAGGTGGACGAGGTTCAATTTCGTGTTATTCCTAAGTTTGCACCAGCTAATGCCCAATCGGAACTGTATATCCATACAGCCTTTATGGGACCGGATGTGACTGTAAAGAAAGAAGATGGAATCTATTCTGCCACTTTCTATAACCTAGGCAAAGGAAAGGCTGTGGAGTTGTATGGTTACTGGTTGAAGTCAGATCTAACTACTTTGTATGATTCTGGTCGAAATACAGGATTAACCAAATTGGATGAATTTCACAAGAACCAAGCTAAAATTGAACAGGAAAAATACTGGACACGCATGTTTTGGAACTGGATCTTGCCAGCCTTCATTATTGCACTCTGGCTTCTTGCTCTCTTGGGCCGCAATCGGTTCAAAAAAATGATTTGGCCTGGTGTGACCTATCCGACCAATACTCGTCTTTATGAGATTCCACAGGATATTGCACCTCTTGTTATGAGCTCGGTTGTTTATTCAGCCGAATTAGACGAGGCTTCCCCAACCAATAAAGAGAAGGCGACTCCGCCAGTATTCACATTTGAAAAAATGCTTCAAGCTACTTTGCTGGATCTGATGGATCGTGGAGTGATTGTCTATGAGCAACAAGGAAATGAAGTCGTTTTGACCAGAAAGTCTCATGGACATGTGGATGATTTTGAACGCTCCTTTATGAATATGGCTTTTGGGGATCAAGTTTCCTGTCCTGTTAACCGTCTCTTTGAGAATTATGAATTCAGTGATGATGTATACAAACATGCCAAAAAAGCAGATCAAGATGCGATTCGTTCACTAGGAAGTAAGGCTCAGGCTCGTTTTGATACGGCTGTCAACCAAGTGGCCCGAGATGTTCATCGCAAGGTGGAAGATCTCCATTTGCCAAGCTACTATCGCCCTTTAGAAGCAAAAGAAGAAGCGCAAGCTAGACGAAGTCTCTTCTTTGGTTGGGCTGCTTGGTTTATCGCCCTTGGAGCAGAAATCTTTGCCATCTTTGGGATGGGTTGGTTCTCTGTTCCTTGTTTGATAGGGATCCTCACACTTTGGTTTATGCCAGTGCGCTTCAATGGTGTCTTTAAAGCCTGCCTACGAGATGGTGTTGTCAATCTTGCGGGTGCTGAGCAACGCTATTACTGGGATAGTTTTGGTCGGATGTTGAAAGAGATTGCCCACCTCAACGATGCAGAGTTGCAGTCTCTGGTCCTATGGAATCGCTTATTGGTCTATGCGGCCTTGTATGGTGTAGCTGATCAGGTCACAAAGGTCATGAAGCTTCGGAATATTCATTTAGAAAATCAAGCCTTAAACGCCTTCGTTTACACCCCGTTCTATCATGATGTGACCCACTCAAGTCATGCCATGTCTACTTATGGATCGACAGCATCGACAGCTAGTCATTTCACAGTTTCCTCTGGTAGTGGAGGAGGTTTCTCTGGCGGAGGAGGCGGAGGAGGCTTTGGTGCCTTCTAAGTAGCACTAAGAATGGTCTTGGTAGCTCTTTCCCTTCTAGTTTAGAAGGCCTGGTCCAGTCCATAGATTTATGATATAATAGAGCAAATGTAAGTTTAGGAGAAAAAGATGTTTCTGATCGAATTAATCAAGGCGATCCTTTTTGGAATTGTCGAGGGGATTACAGAATGGCTACCGATCTCAAGTACAGGTCACTTGATTCTACTACAGGATTTTGTGCAGTTTAAAAACCAAGATCCAGCCTTTATGGAGATGTTCAATGTTGTAATTCAATTGGGTGCGATCCTAGCGGTTGTGGTAATTTATTTTGATAAATTATACCCCTTCAAACCAGGTAAATCTCCACTAGAAGTACGTCGGACCTGGCAATTATGGGCGAAAGTTGCAGTTGCAACCCTCCCTCTTGTCTTTGTTTTTAAATTAGATGATTGGTTTGAGGCGCATTTTCACAATTCGATTTCCGTTGCAATTATGTTGATCACCTACGGGATTGCCTTTATCTATTTGGAAAGACGGGAACAAGTCGAACCTGCAGTGACGGAATTGCATAAGCTACCTTATCGAACCGCTCTTTATATCGGACTTTTCCAAGTCTTATCGCTATTTCCAGGTACAAGCCGTTCAGGTGCTACGATTGTAGGGGGCTTGATCAATGGTGTTAGCCGTCCAGTGGTGACAGAGTTTACCTTTTATCTGGGTATCCCGGCTATGTTTGGGGCTAGTCTCTTAAAGGTTGGGAAATTCGCTCTTAGCGGGCATTCACTTGCACTAGGGCAACTCTTTATTCTACTGGTAGCGATGGGAGTGGCCTTCGTAGTCAGCATGTACGCCATCCGCTTCTTGACAGATTATGTGAAAAACCATGATTTCACCGTCTTTGGGAAATACCGTATTGTTCTTGGTTCCATCTTGTTATTGTATGGTCTCTTCCGTGTAATTTTCTAAGAGAACGGTTGAACTCTATCAAATTGTTTATTGAGGTTGGAGACTTTTGTCCCGACCTCTTTTCTATGCATCCTTTTTTTGAATTCTATCCATTTTTTTAGTATAATAGTAAGACTAGAAGTATGAGGTTATGCTATGAAGATGAAGCAAATTAGTGATTCAACAATTAAGATCACGATCCAACTAGAAGACTTAGAAGAACGCGGAATGGAAATTGCTGATTTTCTTGTCCCACAAGAAAAAACAGAAGAATTTTTCTATGCCATTTTGGATGAGCTCGAAATGCCAGAAAGCTTCCTGGATAGCGGGATGCTGAGTTTTCGTGTGACACCAAAACCAGATAAATTGGATGTTTTTGTTACCAAATCAAAAATTGATCAACAATTGGATTTTGAGGATTTGTCAGATCTTCCTGATATGGAAGAGTTGTCGCGCATGACGCCAGATGAATTTATCAAAACCTTGGAAAAAACGATCTCTGATAAGACAAAAGGGGATGCAGAAGCTATTCACCATTTGGAACAAGAAGAGTTACGTGACAATCAAGAACAAGCTCCTACATCTGAAGCACCAGTAAGTCAGTATATTTATTACATTTTGCGTTTTTCAAATATCCAGCAAGCAGTTGCCTTTTCAAAAATGGTCAGTTTTCCAGTGGATACCTCTGAATTATACAAAATGGGATCCGATTATTATTTAACCGTCTTGATCGATACAGAGGATCAACCAACTCAATATCCGACCTGGTTACTGGCCATCATTCGGGAGTATGCAGATGATTCAGAAGTGACACGAGCCGTTCTGCAGGAACACGGCCACTTACTAATGGTGTCTGGTGCGATTGAGAATTTGAAGAAAGTTGCTAGCTTATGATGTCCTTTTCCTTGCAATTTGTTCTGGTGCTGATTGGGACTTTTATGATTGCCTTGGTATTGACGCCCTTGGTTCGCTTGTTCTCCTTTAAGATTGATGCCGTAGATTATCCGAATGCGCGTCGGATCAATACCAAGCCCATGCCAAGCGCGGGTGGACTGGCTATCGTGATTGCTTTTTCAATTGCGACTCTCGTGTTTATTCCTATGCTGACATCCACCACCGCACCAATCAAAAGTTACCTATCCTATACCTTGCCGGTCGTAGGAGCGGGATGGATTATCGCTCTTACAGGCTTGATCGATGATGTAAAAGAGTTGTCAGCCAAGAAAAAGATGATCGGTATCCTGCTGGCAGCGAGTCTGGTCTGGTTTTTGACAGATTTTCGGCTGAATGATTTCAAGATTCCGTTCGGTGGTCCCTTACTTCATTTTGAACCATGGCTATCGTATCTTTTGACAGTGATTTGGATTGTTGCCATTACCAATGCAGTCAATCTGATTGATGGATTAGATGGCTTGGTGAGTGGGGTCTCTATTATTTCCCTAGTGACAATGGGGATTGTGTCCTATTTCTTTCTACCAGTCCCCAATCTCTTTCTGACCATGACCATTTTTGTCTTGGTTGCGTCCATCGCAGGTTTCTTTCCCTTTAACTACCATCCAGCCATTCTCTATCTAGGAGACACCGGTGCCTTGTTTATCGGATTCATGATTTCTGTCTTGTCCTTGCAAGGTTTGAAAAATGCGACAGCTGTTGCGGTAGTCACACCAATGATTATCCTCGGAGTACCGATTACAGATACCTTTTTAGCCATTATCCGTCGGACCCTATCTGGTCAAAAATTTTATAAACCGGATCGCAATCACTTGCACCACCGACTTCTTTCTCTGGGCTTGACACATCGGGGAACTGTACTTGTGATCTATGGGATTTCGATGATTTTCTCCTTGATTTCTCTCTTGCTCAACATCTCGAGTCGCATTGGAGGTGTCCTACTTGTGATCGGGCTCTTGTTTGGAGTAGAGTTGTTAGCAGAATTGATTGGGGTTTTAGGGCCACATCATAGTCCTTTGTTAAATGTTCTGCGCTATATAGGGAATTCTTCCTACCGGGAGGAAGTTCGTCAAAAACGAAAAGAAAAAACTAAATAAGAATAGTTCTAATCAAAAGAAAAGCCATTTAGGCTTTTTTTTGATATACTTGAAAGGTAAAAAAATACTTTGTGATGAAGGAATCGATGCTTTGAGAACCTTCTAGACTTCAAAGTAAAAAGAAAGGGAATGCAATGTCGACATTAGAAATTAAAGACCTTCACGTTGAAATTGAAGGCAAAGAAATTTTAAAAGGTGTAAACCTGACCCTAAAAACTGGTGAGATCGCAGCCATCATGGGACCAAACGGAACAGGGAAATCTACTCTGTCAGCTGCCATTATGGGAAACCCAAATTATGAAGTAACCAAAGGGGAGATTCTGTTTGATGGTGTCAACATCTTAGAATTGGAAGTGGACGAACGTGCACGGATGGGCTTGTTCCTTGCCATGCAATACCCTTCAGAAATCCCAGGAATTACCAATGCAGAATTTTTACGTGCAGCCATGAATGCTGGTAAAGAAGAGGACGAGAAGATCTCTATTCGTGATTTCATCAAAAAATTGGATGAAAAGATGGAACTGCTCAACATGAAAGAAGAAATGGCAGAACGCTACCTCAATGAAGGATTCTCTGGTGGTGAGAAAAAACGGAATGAAATCCTTCAATTATTGATGTTGGAGCCAACATTTGCTCTTTTGGATGAAATTGATTCTGGTTTGGATATTGATGCTCTTAAGGTCGTATCTAAAGGGGTTAATGCGATGCGGGGTGAAGGTTTTGGAGCGATGATCATCACCCACTACCAACGTTTGTTGAACTATATTACTCCTGACGTCGTTCATGTGATGATGGAAGGTCGTGTTGTGCTTTCAGGTGGACCAGAATTGGCTGCACGCTTGGAACGTGAAGGCTATGCCCAACTCGCAGAAGAACTCGGTTACGACTATAAAGAAGAACTATAACCTGATGACAAGTGATCTAATGTTGTCATAAAATCAAACAGATAGTATCTTTATTAGGAGAAAAAAATGAGTATTGAAAATATTACCCTCTTTTCGGAACTGCATGCTGAGCCAAGCTGGCTGCAAGATTTACGAAAAAAAGCTTTTGACAAGATCGATCAGTTGGAATTGCCAGCCATTGAACGCGTCAAATTTCACCGCTGGAATCTTGGAGATGGGACGATCACAGAAAGCGAGGCTTCTGCCAATGTTCCCGATTTTACAGCCCTCGATTCAAACTTAAAATTGGTCCAAGTTGGAACTCAAACTGTATTTGAACAGGTGCCACAAGCCTTGGCAGACCAAGGAGTTCTTTTTACAGATTTCCATACTGCCCTAGAAGAAATTCCTCAGGTAGTGGAAGACTACTTTATGTCTTCGGTTAAATACGACGATGATAAACTAGCAGCATACCACACGGCTTATTTTAATAGTGGGGCTGTGCTATATGTTCCAGATAACGTCGAAATTTCAGAACCCATCGAAGGTATTTTCTACCAGGATAGCGACAGTGATGTACCTTTTAATAAGCACATTTTGATTATCGCAGGCAAAAACAGCAAGTTTAGCTATTTGGAACGCCTAGAATCAAAAGGTGAAGGCTCAGCAACAGCAACTGCGAATGTGACGGTTGAGGTGATCGCCCGCTCCGGTGCCCAAGTGAAATTTGCGGCGATTGACCGTCTGGGTGAAAATGTCACAGCTTACATCAGTCGACGTGGGAAACTAGGTCAGGATGCCAGCATTGATTGGGCTATCGGTGTTATGAACGAAGGTAACGTGGTTGCAGACTTTGACAGTGACTTGGTTGGAAACGGAAGTCATGCAGATTTGAAAGTCGTTGCTTTATCAAGCGGTCGTCAGGTTCAAGGAATTGACACCCGCGTGACCAACTTTGGTTGCAACTCGATCGGAAATATCTTGCAACACGGGGTTATTCTTGAAAAAGGAACCTTGACCTTCAACGGAATTGGTCATATTATCAAGGGGGCTAAAGGAGCAGATGCTCAGCAAGAAAGCCGTGTCTTAATGTTATCGGATCAAGCTCGTTCAGATGCCAACCCAATCCTCTTGATTGATGAAAATGATGTCACAGCTGGCCATGCTGCATCGATCGGTCAAGTGGACCCAGAAGATATGTATTACCTCATGAGTCGTGGTCTGGATCAACACACAGCAGAACGCTTAGTGGTGCGTGGTTTCTTGGGATCTGTGATTGTTGAAATCCCAGTTAAAGAAGTACGTGATGAAATGATTGCCACCATTGAAGAAAAGTTATCTCAACGCTAAGGAGAAACAATGCTAGATAAAAATACGATTGCTCAAGACTTTCCCATTCTCGATCAACTAGTTCACGATGAGCCTTTGGTTTATCTAGATAATGCAGCGACGACGCAAAAACCTAACCGTGTTCTTGAAGCCGTTAATCACTATTATTTGCAAGATAACGCCAATGTTCATCGTGGAGTCCATACTTTGGCTGAACGAGCGACAGCAGCCTATGAGGCAGCGCGTGAGAAAGTCAGAAAATTTATCAATGCTTCATCAACCAAGGAGGTGCTCTTTACAAGAGGGACAACGACTGGACTCAACTGGGTAGCCCGCTATGCAGAAGAAGTCCTAAAGGAAGGGGATGAAGTCCTGATTTCCATCATGGAACATCACTCCAACATCATTCCTTGGCAACAAGCCTGCAAGAAGACAGGAGCAAAACTGGTCTATGTCTATCTAAAAGATGGCTTGCTGGATATGCAGGACTTAAAGAGCAAGCTTAGTGAGAAGACAAAATTTGTCTCCATCACCCATGCTTCGAATGTCTTAGGGGTGGTCAATCCGATCAAGGAAATTGCTCGATTAGCTCATGAAGTTGGAGCGATCATGGTCGTAGATGGGGCTCAATCAACCCCTCATATGGCCATTGATGTACAAGGCTTAGATGCGGATTTCTTTGCTTTTTCTGGCCATAAGATGGCTGCACCAACAGGGATTGGTGTCCTCTATGGGAAGGAAGATATCTTAGAGCAAATGTCTCCGATCGAGTTTGGGGGCGAGATGATTGACTTTGTTTACGAACAATCTGCCTCTTGGAAGGAATTACCTTGGAAATTTGAAGCTGGAACCCCCAATATGGCTGGTGCAATCGGTCTTGGTGCAGCAATCGATTACTTAGAAGAGCTGGGTATGGACCAGGTAGAAGCGCATGAGCATGAATTGATTGCCTATGTGTTTCCAAAATTACAGGCGATCGAAGGTTTGACCATCTATGGTTCCCAAGACTTAGCCCAACGTTCTGGCGTCATTTCCTTCAATCTAGGAGATCTCCATCCGCATGACTTAGCAACAGCACTAGATTATGAAGGGATTGCCGTTCGTGCAGGTCACCACTGTGCACAACCGCTTCTTCAATACCTACAAGTCCCAGCGACAACGAGAGCAAGTTTTTATATCTACAACACCAAAGCGGACTGTGATAAATTAATTGAGGCATTGGTCAAAGCAAAGGAGTTTTTCAATGGCACTTTCTAAATTAGATTCGCTGTACATGGCGGTCGTAGCTGACCATTCAAAACACCCTCACCATCAGGGCCAGATTGAAGATGTTGATCAGATCCAACTCAACAATCCAACTTGTGGAGATGTGATCCAGTTAAGTGTGAAATTTGACGAGAATGACAGGGTGGAAGATATCGCCTTTGTTAATTCAGGATGTACGATCTCAACCGCTTCAGCTAGTATGATGACGGATGCTGTAATGGGAAAAACAAAAGAGGAAGTCGAAGAATTGGCGCAGGTCTTTTCAGAAATGGTCCAAGGGAAGTCAGATCCTCGCCAAGGGGAATTAGGAGACGCAGCCTTTTTATCTGGAGTCTCAAAATTTCCACAACGGATTAAATGTGCGACCCTCTCCTGGAATGCTCTTAAAAAAGCGATCGAACGTAGCAAATAATTAAAAGAAGAAACAGAGAAAGAAAGGAAATTATGGCTGAAGAAAGAGTCGAACCGAAACCAATTGATCTCGGTGAATATAAATTTGGATTTCACGATGACGTTCAACCCATTCTCTCTACCGGGAAGGGATTGAATGAAGCGGTTATTCGTGAATTGTCTGCAGCAAAAAATGAACCAGAATGGATGCTCGAATTCCGTTTGAAATCTTTTGAAACCTTCAAAAAGATGCCCATGCAAACCTGGGGAGCCGATCTATCAGAGATTGACTTTGATGATTTGATCTATTATCAAAAACCTTCGGATAAACCTGCCCGTTCATGGGACGAAGTTCCAGAGAAAATCAAGGAAACCTTTGAGCGTATCGGGATTCCTGAAGCAGAACGTGCTTACCTAGCGGGAGCTTCTGCTCAGTATGAATCAGAAGTGGTTTACCACAATATGAAAGAAGAGTTTGAAAAGTTGGGGATTATCTTTACCGATACGGATTCTGCCCTAAAAGAATATCCAGACCTTTTCAAACAGTATTTTGCGAAGTTAGTACCACCAACGGACAACAAATTGGCTGCCCTCAACTCAGCGGTCTGGTCTGGTGGGACCTTCATTTATGTACCAAAAGGCGTAAAAGTAGACGTCCCCCTTCAAACATACTTCCGTATCAACAATGAAAATACTGGTCAGTTTGAACGCACTTTGATTATCGTGGACGAGGGAGCAAGTGTTCACTATGTAGAAGGCTGTACAGCACCGACCTACTCAAGTAATAGCCTCCATGCAGCGATTGTCGAGATCTTTGCCTTGGATGGTGCTTACATGCGCTATACGACCATCCAAAACTGGTCAGACAATGTCTACAACTTGGTAACCAAGCGGGCCAAGGCTCAAAAAGATGCCACAGTTGAGTGGATCGACGGAAACCTAGGTGCCAAGACAACTATGAAGTACCCATCTGTTTATCTAGATGGAGAAGGAGCGCGTGGTACCATGTTGTCCATTGCCTTTGCGAATGCAGGGCAACACCAAGATACAGGTGCCAAAATGATCCACAATGCCCCTCATACCAGCTCATCTATCGTATCGAAATCTATTGCGAAAGGTGGCGGAAAGGTAGACTACCGTGGACAAGTAACCTTTAACAAAAATTCCAAGAAATCAGTTTCTCACATCGAGTGTGACACCATTATTATGGATGATTTATCTGCATCAGATACAATTCCATTTAATGAAATCCACAACTCACAAGTTGCTTTGGAGCACGAAGCTAAGGTTTCAAAAATCTCAGAAGAGCAACTTTATTATTTGATGAGTCGTGGACTGTCTGAATCAGAAGCGACAGAAATGATTGTCATGGGATTTGTAGAGCCCTTTACGAAAGAACTTCCAATGGAATATGCGGTTGAGTTAAACCGACTCATTAGCTACGAAATGGAAGGCTCTGTAGGGTAATTCATTTTTGTCAATCAAAAAACACAATGGATTTGACTCCATTGTGTTTTTTTACTTATAGCTTTTCGTTGACATAACGAACAAATTCATTCCACCAAACCTTTAAGAAAAAGCTTTTCTCAATGGTTCTTCCCGCTACCATATCGACCGTTGGCTCCTGATCTTCTAGATAGCCTCGCCCGATTTTATCTGGATCAGTATAGTGTAATTTTCCAAGAGTGGTGCCTGATTTGACAGGTGCCTTGAATGATTCTTGAGTGCTCTTGAATTGAATTTTTGGTTCTGCTTGACTGCCTTGTTTTTCGACGATATAGAAGTCTTTTTTTGCAACAGCTAAAACAGTCTCCGACTTCCCATCCATAACACTTGCCTTACTTTTCCCGTAAGGATCTCCTTCTTTGACGACAATGGAAGAAACAAAGGTTCTTACCACGTAGTTCATCAGAGAAGAAGTAGCCACAAAGCGTGCATAGGGATCACCGTCAACGGCCTCCACTCCTAGGACAACCGTGATCATATGGATGCCATTTTGCGTCGTTGATGCAGCAAAGGTAATACCACCTTTGGTAGAGTTGCTGACCCGAAGGCCGTCAACGCCTGAACGGTAATTCGGCATGCCTTCTAGCATCAGGTTGGGGTTTTCAATCTGCGTGTTTGAAAAAAGAGCAGTGGGTTTTGAAGTATATTTGGTCACTTCAGGGAAATCCTGGAGTAAGTGCTTAGCAATAACAGCAATATCATAAGCACTCAATTGATTTTCGTCTTCTTTCCCGTCAGGATCTCCGCTGATGGTTTGAGTATTTAATCCGGTAGCATTGATTAAATGAGGAGATTGAATGCCCCATTCAGCAAGTTTCTGCTTCATTTTTTCAACGAAGCTTTTCTCAGAGCCACCCACTTTCTCAGCTAAAGCCAAGGCAGCAGTGCTAGAATTTCCAACTAAAAGAGCCGTCAATAACTGTTCAACCGTATATTGGTTCGCTTCCATAGGAAGAGTACCAGCACCTTCGATATCATTTAAGGCCAGAGCTTTCTCAGACAGTTTGATAGGATCTTTCAGAGAAAGTTTTTTTTCATGAATGGCTTCGAAAATCAGATAAGTGGTCAAGAGTGTAGAAAGTCCCCCCACATCTCGCTTTTTCTCTGAATCCTTTTCATATAGGATTTTACCTGTATCAGCTTCAACAGCAATAGCACTTTGAGCAGGAAGATCTAGTTCATCTGCTAGAACGACTTGATAAGGTAAACTGCATAACAGCAAGATAAAAGTTAAAAAAGAAAGAAATAATTTTTTCACAGTTGTTTCCTCGTTGCTTAGTCCTCTCTATTGTATCATACAAATGATTAATGGAAAATTGTAAAATCATCAATTAGCCTAAAAAGTCAGTCATAGCAAGGTTTTTGAATAGTGATAAATCGAATATTCAGAAAATTTAGTTTACTTTTTTTTCTACTTGTGATATAATCTTAAACAAATCTAAAAAAACTATTGGAGAATTCCTATGAAAAAAGGTAAAGTATTTGCAGTTGCCGGAGTAACACTCCTTGCAGCTGGATTGTTAGCTGCATGTTCTAGTTCAAATACTAGCAAAGCAAGCTCAGGCGAAGACAAAAACTATGGTTATGTCTACACTACTGATCCAACAACTTTGGACTATACTGTGTCTTCTAAATCTGCCACTCAAGATCTCACTACAAACATCGTAGACGGTTTGATGGAAAATGACAAGTATGGAAATCTTGTGCCATCACTTGCGGAAGATTGGTCTGTTTCAAAAGATGGTTTGACTTATACCTACAAGATTCGTAAGGGTGTTAAATGGTACGATGCAGATGGTGAAGAACGCGGTGAAGTGACTGCCAAAGACTTCGTGACTGGTTTGAAACACGCTGCTGATAAAAAATCAGAAGAACTTCCACTAGTTCAAGGCTCAATCAAAGGCTTGGATGATTATGTGCAAGGAAAAACTACAGACTTCAGCCAAGTTGGTGTCAAAGCGGTTGATGATTACACACTTCAATATACATTGAACAAACCTGAAACCTTCTGGAACTCTAAAACAACAAACGGAATCTTGTTCCCAATTAGCACAGAGTTCTTGAAGAGTAAGGGAGATGATTTTGGTCAACCAAACGATGTGAAATCAGTACTTGCAAACGGACCTTTCCTTCTTAAATCTATTACATCAAAATCATCTGTTGTATTTGAAAAGAATGACAACTACTGGGATAAGAAAAACGTTCACGTCAAGGAAGTAAAACTTACTTATTACGATGGATCAGACCAAGATTCATTGGCACGTGGTTTCTCTGATGGAGCTTATACAGCTGCTCGTCTTTTCCCATCAAGCTCAAACTTTGCAACAGTAGAGAAAAAATACAAGGACAATATCTATAACACACCAGCTGGTTCAGGTGTAGCAATCCTTGGTTTCAACATCGATCGTCAATCTTACAAACACACTGCTAAGAAATCAGATGCTGAAAAATCTTCTACTAAGAAAGCAATCTTGAACAAAGATTTCCGTCAAGCCATCACTTTTGCCTTGAACCGTGAAAACTACTCAGCACAAGTCAATGGTAAAGAATTTGCTAAACCAGCTATCCGTAATACATATGTTGCACCTGCATTCGTACAAGTAGATGGAAAAGACTTCGGAAATGTAGTTGCAGATAAGTTGACTACTTATGGAGACCAATGGAAGGGTATCAACCTTGCAGATGGTCAAGATGGTCTTTACAACAAAGATAAAGCCAAAGCACAACTTGAAAAAGCCAAAGCTGAACTTCAAAAAGACGGCGTTCAATTCCCAATTCATATTGACGTTCCTGTTATTCAAAATGCAACAAGTGTAGTTACACGTATGCAATCATTGAAACAAACAGTGGAAGATACTCTTGGTAAAGACAATGTCGTTGTTGACCTTCAAATGATGGACCAAGATGAAGTAATGAACCTTACTTTGAACGTACCATCAGCAGCAGATGCAGATTGGGATCTTCAAGGTATGGTCGGTTGGAACCCAGACTATCAAGATCCATCAACTTACCTTGATACGCTTCAACCATCTTCAGAAGATCAAACAAAAGTTTACCTTGGTTTTGCAGGTGGTGTAGATAACCCATCAGCTAAAGCTGTAGGTTTGGATGAGTTTGCAAAACTTCTTGACGATGCAAACAACGAAACACAAGATGTTGTGAAACGTTATGAAAAATATGCAGCAGCTCAAGCTTGGTTGACAGATAGCGCAATTGTAGTACCTACAATGTCATCATCAGGAGCAGCAACTGTTATCTCTAAAGTGGTACCATTCTCTGGTGCTTCAGCTCAAGCTGGTAACAAAGGATCAGCATACTTCAAATATGTAGAAGTTCAAGATGAACCTGTTACTAAGAAACAATACGAACAAGCACGTGAAAAATGGCAAAAAGAAAAAGCTGAGTCAAACAAAAAAGCTCAACAAGATCTTGAAAAACACGTTAAATAATTAAATTATTGCTTTTCATTAGAACTTTCTCTTCTAGGGGAGAAAGTTCTTTTGGACATTAAAGGAATGAAATATGAAAAAATATGTTTTTATGCGTATTTTGCGTTCGTTAGTGTCGATCTTTCTCGTCACGACATTAACCTACATGATTATCTATACGCTAACACCGAGAAATCTCATCTTTAAAAATGACCCCAACTACAATAAAGTAGCGAAGACAAAAGATTCGAAGATCAACTACGAAAATACTGTCTACGATCGCATGGGTTATTTGGAATACATGGATTCAAAGAGCTTGCAACAAAAAGCAAGTAAAGAAGATTCTTCTGTAACAGTTGATGCGACGACTGCTAATGAAAAGATCTATAAAGAATACATTAACAAATTAGGTCATGGTTGGCAGTTGAAACGTTTCCCAGAAAGTAAGTCTTTCTATGCGGTGCGTGAAATTCCGGTTTTTGAACGTGTCATCAGTTTCTATGCGAATTTGATTCAATTTGATCATCCAGGTTGGGTGAAAGATGCCTCAAATCCAAACCTCAAACGCTATATCCGAATTGAAAATGATCCATCTATTGGTTGGTCAGTAGTAGGTTCTGGTACGAAACACAAATACCTCTTGTACTTTAATGGTCAATTCCCATATGTACACCAAAACTTTGTGACCTTAAACCTTGGAAATTCATATCCAACTTATTCAAATACCCCTGTTCTTCAAGTTATTACCCAAGGACAAGGAACCACTAAGAAGAGTGAAGTGAACTTCCCAACAGGTAAAAAGACATCTTCCATCGATATCTACTCACGTACCTACAAATCACCAAGTAAGGCAGACTCACAAGATATCAGTCGATTTGGTAAAGGGGATGCCTATACAGCAACGTTGAGCAACTATGAGAATCCATCCATGATTGCATCTTCTTCAATCATTGGTTTGATTGGTATTGCGATTGCCTACTTGATTGCGATCCCATTAGGGTCTTACATGGCTCTGTTCAAGAACTCATGGTTTGATAGCATCTCAACAGCAACCTTGACATTTATGATGTCTCTTCCAACTATTGCCCTTGTTTACATTGTGCGTCTAGCAGGTTCATTTGTTGGACTTCCAGACTCATTCCCAGTACTTGGAGCACAGGACTGGCGTTCATATGTATTGCCGTCTCTGATTCTTGGTTTGTTGAGTGCGCCATTTATCGCAGTTTGGATTCGTCGTTACATGATCGATATCCATTCGCAAGATTTCGTCCGTTTTGCTCGTTCAAAAGGATTGTCAGAACGTGAGATCTCAAGAAAACACATCTTCAAAAATGCGATGGTTCCATTGGTATCTGGTATTCCAGGTTCTATCATTGGAGTTATCTCAGGTGCGACACTTACTGAAACAGTCTTCGCTTTCCCAGGTATGGGTAAAATGTTGATTGACTCTATTAAGGCATCAAACAACACCATGGTCATCGGACTTGTCTTCATCTTCACATCACTTGGTATCTTTGCTGCCATGTTAGGTGATATCTTGATGACAGTGCTTGATCCACGGATTAAATTAACGAATACGAAAGGAGGCAAATAATGGCTACAATCGATAAAAATAAATTTCAGTTTGTAAAACGCGATGACTTTGCCTCTGAAGTAATCGATGCTCCAGCGTATTCATACTGGAAATCTGTATTCAGACAATTCTTGAAAAAAAGAACCACTATCATTATGCTTGCTATTTTGATTGGGATTCTCTTGATGAGTTTTGTCTATCCTATGTTTTCAAATTTTGATTACAACGACGTAAGTAAGGTAAATGACTTTTCAGCACGTTTGAATCCACCAAGTGCCAAAGCTTTCTTTGGTACAGATAATAACGGTAAATCCCTCTTTGATGGAGTTTGGTTTGGTGCTCGGAATTCAATTATCATTTCCTTCATCGCAACTGTTATTAACGTGGTAGTCGGAGTTATCGTTGGTGGAATTTGGGGGATCTCAAAATCTATCGACCGTATCATGATGGAAGTTTATAACGTTATTTCAAACATTCCATTTATGTTGATCGTTATCGTCTTGACTTACTCAATGGGATCTGGTTTCTGGAACTTAATTCTTGCCATGTCCTTAACAGGATGGATCGGAATTGCTTATACCATTCGTGTCCAAATCATGCGTTACCGTGATTTGGAGTACAACCTTGCCAGCCGAACATTAGGAACACCAACAATGAAAATTGTTACGAAAAATATTTTACCTCAATTGGTATCTGTTATCGTGACCCAAACATCACAAATGTTACCAAGTTTTATTTCTTACGAAGCTTTCCTTTCCTTCTTCGGACTTGGTCTTCCAATTACAGTTCCAAGTTTGGGACGGTTGATTTCTGACTATTCTCAAAACGTAACTACAAATGCCTACCTATTCTGGATTCCGCTTACCGTTTTGATTTTAGTATCCTTGTCATTCTTTATCGTCGGACAAAACTTGGCCGATGCCAGCGACCCACGTACACATAGATAGGAGGAGTAGATATGACATCAAATAACAATATTATTTTATCTGCTCAAGATATCGTAGTGGAATTTGACGTGCGCGATCGCGTATTGACAGCTATTCGTGGCGTATCGCTTGAGCTAGAAGAAGGTGAAGTTCTTGCCTTAGTTGGTGAGTCAGGTTCAGGGAAATCAGTTTTGACAAAAACGTTCACCGGAATGTTAGAAGATAACGGCCGTATTGCTCAAGGTTCGATTAAATACCGTGGTCAAGAATTGACAGATTTGAAATCGAATAAAGATTGGGAAAATATTCGTGGATCTAAGATCGCTACAATTTTCCAAGACCCAATGACAAGTTTGGACCCAATCAACACAATTGGTTCACAAATTACAGAAGTCATTATCAAACACCAAGGGAAAACAGCTAAAGAAGCCAAAGAAATGGCTTTGGACTATATGGAGAAAGTTGGAATTCCAGATGCTGAACGTCGTTTTGATGAGTATCCATTCCAATATTCAGGTGGGATGCGTCAACGGATCGTTATTGCCATCGCCTTGGCCTGCCGTCCAGATATTTTAATCTGTGACGAACCAACAACAGCCCTTGACGTAACCATTCAAGCGCAAATCATTGATTTGTTGAAATCCCTTCAAAAAGAATACCAATTTACAGTTATCTTTATCACCCACGACTTAGGTGTGGTTGCAAGTATTGCAGATAAAGTAGCCGTTATGTATGCTGGAGAAATTGTTGAGTTTGGTAAAGTAGAAGAAATTTTCTACGATCCAAAACATCCCTACACATGGAGCTTGCTTTCAAGCTTGCCTCAATTGTCAACCTCAGATGGTGATCTTTACTCTATTCCAGGAACTCCGCCTTCATTGTATGCTCCGATTAAAGGAGATGCTTTTGCACTTCGTTCAGACTATGCGATGCAGATTGATTTTGAAGAAGAGGCACCTGCTTTCAAAGTAACCGATACTCACTGGGCTAAGACATGGTTGCTCCATCCAGATGCACCAACAGTTCATAAACCAGAAGTAATCGAAAACCTTCACGAAAAGATTGGCTCAAAAATGGGCTTCACTCACATTACAGAATAGGAGGAAGGAAATGACTGAAAAATTAGTTGAAATTAAAGATTTAGAAATTTCCTTCGGTGAAGGAAGTAAAAAATTCGTTGCTGTAAAGAACGCCAACTTTTTCATTAATAAGGGAGAAACTTTCTCTCTTGTTGGTGAATCAGGAAGTGGGAAGACAACAATTGGACGTGCGATCATCGGTCTGAATGATACAAGTGCTGGAGAAATTATTTATGACGGTCGCAAGATCAACGGAAAAAACTCTCATAGTGAAAAATCAGAGTTGATCCGTAAAATTCAAATGATCTTCCAAGACCCAGCAGCAAGTTTGAATGAACGTGCTACAGTTGATTATATTATCTCCGAAGGTTTGATCAACCACCATTTGTTTAACAGCGAAGAAGAACGTCAGGAAAAAGTAAAAAATATTATGCATGAAGTTGGGCTTCTAGCAGAACATTTGACACGTTATCCTCACGAATTCTCAGGTGGTCAACGTCAACGGATCGGTATTGCCCGTGCTCTTGTCATGGAACCAGAATTTGTCATTGCGGATGAACCAATCTCAGCCCTTGACGTTTCAGTACGTGCACAGGTCTTGAACCTTTTGAAAAAATTCCAAAGAGAATTAGGCTTGACCTATCTCTTTATCGCCCATGACTTGTCAGTTGTGCGCTTCATTTCTGACCGTATTGCAGTTATCTATAAAGGGGTTATTGTAGAAGTAGCAGAAACTGAAGAGCTATTTAATCACCCAATCCATCCATACACCCAATCCCTACTTTCAGCAGTCCCAATTCCAGATCCAATTCTAGAACGTAAAAAAGTTCTAAAAATCTACGATCCAGAACAACATGATTACTCTGAAGATAAACCACAAATGGTTGAAATTAAACCAGGTCATTATGTATGGGCTAACAAAGCTGAAGAAAACAAATACAGACAAGAATATAAATAGAGAGGATTCCCTCTCTATTTTTTTATTTCAAAAAAACTTTCAAAAAAATAAATTTTTTTGAGAAAAAGTGTTGACAGTAAGGGTAGGTCATGATATACTAATATAGTTGTCGCGCGAGAGCGACAAAGACCTTTGAAAACTGAACAAGACGAACCAATGTGCAGGGCGCTATAACGAAAGTTATAGTAACTGAACAATAAAAAACAATAAATCTGTCAGTGACAGAATGAGTTTAAGACAAACAATTATTTTAATGAGAGTTTGATCCTGGCTCAGGATGAACGCTGGCGGCGTGCCTAATACATGCAAG